>NZ_JADYWQ010000009.1:0-199009 GCF_015864725.1 Pseudoalteromonas sp. NSLLW24
TGCGGTACTAGCTCAGTTGGTAGAGCGCGACCTTGCCAAGGTCGAGGTCACGAGTTCGAGCCTCGTGTACCGCTCCAATTTCTAACCAAAAGAAATTGAAGTGAATAAAAGCTAGCTCAGTTGCTAGGATGTTGAACGCAATTTATTGCGCATCAATAAAATAACTGAAAAATGCGGTACTAGCTCAGTTGGTAGAGCGCGACCTTGCCAAGGTCGAGGTCACGAGTTCGAGCCTCGTGTACCGCTCCAATTTCTAACCAAAAGAAATTGTAGTGTTGAATGAAAATATAATGCGGTACTAGCTCAGTTGGTAGAGCGCGACCTTGCCAAGGTCGAGGTCACGAGTTCGAGCCTCGTGTACCGCTCCAATCTTTTTATATCCTTTCAAAATTTTCTATATTAAAAATCATAAATAAAATTATAATTTAAAATCTCTCTTATCTACTTTATTCTATGTGCAATATTCAGCATTGAAGCCTTGGTTGTTAGAAGCTATCGCTTCGCGCGAGCTCAGCGCCACAAGAAAGGTGTCGTACTTTGAAGTTATGAGGTATGAGTGAGGTACAGAAGAGCTAATACTTTGAAACCTGAAGCTTTTGTTAAAATAGCTCCCCCTGAATAGTTGCTATAACTCGTCTAGAGCCACCAGAATCACGATGTTCACCTAAATAAATGCCTTGCCATGTACCTAACGCTAAATAACCATTTGAAATAGGAATACTTAGCTCGCAGCCTAACGTACTGGTTTTTATGTGTGCAGGCATGTCGTCGTCACCTTCATAATCATGGCGATAATAAGGTTGACGCTCAGGGACGAATTTATTGAAATGGCTTTCCATGTCCATACGAACAGTGGGATCTGCATTTTCGTTTATTGTAAGGCTCGCTGAGGTATGCTGAATAAATAAATGTAACAAGCCTATTTTGTAACTCGCCAGTTCAGGAAGTTGAGATAATATTTCGTCATCAATTATATGAAAACCTCGCTGGCGAGGTTTTAATGTAATTTGCTTTTGCTGCCAACTCATAGTTTATCGAAGCTAACTTCAATGTTTGCATTACCAGCATCACAGCTAAATGGCATGATGATTTTTTTACCTTGGCTTTTATGAGTAATTGTATGACCTTTACCCGATACCACAATAGGCGTTGCCATATCAAAGTCGAAACCTTTCTCGCCAAGTAAATTTTTAGCACCACCAGTTACCATGTTGGTTATTTCGCCAACCATATCGGTAACTTCTTCATCTATGGTATCAGGGCGTTCGCCAAGCATACGCTCCATGATGGTTAATGCTAATCCTTCATCAAATGTAATTGAAAATGATCCACGCGTTTGCGGGCCAACCATACCAATCAAACCTGATACATCACCACAGGCTATCTCATCAGTTTTAATGCGAGGTTTACCCGGCTTCAATTGAGTTTGAGCCATAGTGCTTAAAACATTAATTAAAGAAGATAAAAAAGGATTGATGAATTCTACATTCATAGTGGCTACTCTTAAATTTGTTCTGTGAAATGACTATATAGTTTGAGTATAGTCACTAAGGATAACTTTGAAGGATTATGATGCTCTACAAGATTCACATTTACCATGTGCTTCTATTGTTTGCCCTGATACGACAAAGCCACCTTCGGCAGCTAGATTATTAAGCTCATGCGAAATTACACTCGAGTGTAATTCTTTAACAAAGCCACATGTATCGCAAATTAATAATTGTACCGGGTGAATATGATCAAAATGATGGCACAGCATAAATGCATTTGTGCTTTCAATTTTATGAATAAAACCTAGTTCAGCTAAAAAGTCTAATGCACGATAAATAGTTGCAGGTTTAGCACCTGTTTCAGTTACTTTTAATTGCTCAAGCAAATCGTATGCACCAACACCACCTTGTGCACTGGCTAATAGACGAAATACTTTCTCGCGGATAGGCGTAAAACGCGCACCACGGTTGTCACAAACTTGTTTTGCTTTACTTACGAGTGATTCTATATTCATCATTACTCTTATCCTTATGCTACCGTGATATACTAACATACTGTGTTGTAGTTGCAGCGTTTTTATTAAGCGCTTTTTACCTAGGAAACCCAGTAATGCACGAACTATTGGCTATATTTATTTTCTTTTTTGCGGTTATTGACCCCATTGGCACTGTACCTGTATTTATTGCAGTCACACGTGGTGATGATGAGAAATTTAAACGTAAAGTTATATTTAAAGCGGTAGGCGTATCTGCATTAGTGCTCTTATTTTTTGTACTCGCAGGTGAGCAATTACTTAACGCAATTGAAATTCCACTTTCGGCTTTTCAAATAGCCGGCGGTATCATATTACTTATTTTTGCGCTTTCAATGATATTTGGTGAAAGTAAGCCTGAAGCCGAAATTAAAAGTGTACGCGACAGCACTGAAACCGCTATTTTTCCGCTTGCGATTCCGTCTATCGCGAGTCCTGGCGCTATGTTAGGTGCTGTATTAATGACCCGCAATGAAGAATATACATGGGTTGAGCAGTTACTAACGTCTTCAATGATGCTTGCTGTATTAGCGGTTGTACTGGTTTTATTGCTGCTTGCAACGCACGTACATAGATTAATTGGTGATAGTGGTGCAAGTATAATAAGTAGAATTATGGGGCTTATTTTAAGCTCGGTTGCGGTTACCAATATTTTAAATGGCATAGCCCATTATTTTGGCTTGCAGGTGTTCTCTTAACATTGATGCTTGCCAGGCTTTTGTGTAAAATGCAGCGCCTTTTAAGCTGTGCTTAATAACTTTAATACCCTGAGGTTTGCTTTGAATAAATGTACTTTGGATAGACGCTTTTCTGTGGCACCAATGCTTGATTGGACTGAAATTTAAGTTAAACGTCGCCTCTAGGTGCATATGGAACACCATTGGAACTACTTTTAATTTCTACATTATTCAAACGTGCTCCAATTTATTAGTTTGTATACAATGTTTTATTCACTTAGAGGTTTTATGAAAGGCTGGGAAAAGGAAATTTTGGACTGTTATCCCAGAAGAGGGAAGTTGTTTTTCTGGGTAAACGAAGACGATGCATGGCTAGATTTTTCTTATTCTGTTCTTCCCGCTTTTGAAGAAATTAAAATTAAGTTAGAACCACTTTTTAGAAGAATTAGTATTACTAAAAATAACAATGAGCATACTTTTAGTGCTACTTTATCTTTTGAAGAAAAATATGTTGGTAAATCAGCTTTTCAAGTCGAGGCTGAGCTTTATAATTCTTATATCCATATTTCAACATATGATGGTAAATCGGATCGAAGTTATTTTTTAAGGCTAGACTCCGATCGTTTTCTTACAAAGAAACTTATTATCAGTGAATTTATTACTTTTCTTAATGCTAGATCTGAAGTAATTAGACAAAACCCTCCTATTATTTAAAGTTGTAAACCATTAGAGGTGAACCAAATTTTTTACTATTTTGGTTTATCTTCCAGTATGAAATCGATTTTTCCTTTGTGAATTTATTTTGCTGGTTCTGACTTTATATTCATATTTTCCATAAGTTTTTTATTTCTTAATTTAGCTTCATCAGTATTTTGTTCATAAATATAGTTAAGCTCGCTCATTATTACTTCTGTGATAAATGAAATGCTTACATCTTCATCAGGTGTGATAATCCCTGTCTGTATTGCCCTAAAAATACCATCAGTAACTGATTTTCTTAGTTTATTTTCTTTTTCTTCTATTGATTGGTTTACGTTGCTACCGAATAACAAATAATCCATCGTTACATCAAATTTCTCTGCCGCAATAACACAAGCATCAAAAGGAATTCCTCCTCTATTTCGGGTAGAAGCAGCCCAGTTTTTTTTGAAACCAAGAGCTTCAGACAGCTCATTCATTTTTTCAACTTCGTATAGCTTCAAAAGCCTTGAAAAAATATCGTTTGAATTCAATGTCATAAGTATTTACTTCCTAAATATCAAATAAAATAATTGAAACTCACAAAATATGAGTATAGTATTTATTTTGTGAGTCAGGATCACTGCTTGTGATCTTATGTGTTCTATATCTAAATAGTGATTTTACACATCATAGACTCGATACATAACATTTAAATTGTAGTTTTTATAATTAAAAGGATCTTGGGGATTTTAATGAATACTAACTTTGCACTATTAGCACGCTTTGAAACGCCAGTAATTAATCTGAAAGATGTTTGTCAGGAATTCTTTGGCATTTCAGTTAAAACGGCTATGCAAAAGATAAAAGGCCAAGATTTCCCTGTTCCTACTTTTCGATTAGCAAACTCTGAGCGCTCACCCGTATTTATCAAGGTTGAGGATTTAGCTTTTTATATCGACAAACAATATCAAATCGCCTCGAAAGAATGGCAAACAGTACACATGGTTTAACTGATATGTGTATTGAAATTTACTACGAGAGCGATCCAATTATGGGTTTAAATACCTTATATGATTTAAATGGAAAACGTCATTACGATTTTTTCAGCTCTTTTTATTTATTTAATGTTTGGGCTTCATTTGAATTTTCCAATTCCGAATTAATTGAAGTTACTAACAATAATTATCACCAATTGGTAGAGCAGGGGAAAATCTAATGCAAGTTAAAAAGAAAAAAGATCACTATACCCAAACAGCAGAAAATCTAATGGCTCATGAAAAATCTGATGCAATTAAGATAGACCACTTAGCTTTCGCTTTTCCTATTTCGGCACTTCGTCACTGCCGTAAAGCAGGTGAAATTAAGCCAGATATAGAATTAGCTACTAGTTATAAAAAATCGTTTTTTACAAACAATAACATTCCCCAAATTAAACGCGTAAAGCGGAATGGTATTTACCCAAAACCACCAGTTATTAAATCTAGTCAGGCTTTAAATCTTGAAGAGTATGAAGCCCATAAGAATATGGTTGCAATGCTAATGACAGATTTTTATGAAGAAACATTAAAGGTATGGGTGAATAAAGTTTTAGGTTTTGAAATATCTCCTATGCGTGGTCGTGGTTTGCATGGCTATAAAGACTCAATGACTTTACGAGCTAATGGCCTAGATGTTGGCTTTATAGGTGTTGGAGGACAAAGAGATACTATTTATTTTCAAATATCAGGAACTGGCTGTAAGCACTTATTTAGCCATACAACACCTTTTGTTGTACACCACTGGTTATCAAAGGTTTTTACAGTTACACATTTAAGTCGCATTGATTTGGCTTTTGATGATTTCGATAATAATTTCGACTGTGATTATGCTAGAAAAGCTTACATAGATGGTTGGTTTAGCACTTCAAATACAAATAGAGGTTTTAAAGCGGATATAAATGAAAACCATAAGTATAGGTATGACAGCAAGATGAAAAAGATATTTAGTCAGGAAATGATTTGTGTCGGCTCTCGTAAGTCAATTATCTACTGGCGCATTTATAACAAGAAATTAGAGCAAGGTATTAAACAAGATAATTTTTCGTGGTATCGCTCAGAAGCTGAATTAAAAAAATGGACAGTCGATTGTTTACTTAATTTAGCTGCAACATTTGCTGGCCTTTGTCCCTTTGCTGCATCTGTCGATTTAGATAAAGGGATAAGAACTAAAGCAATGACCAAAGCAAAAGAAATTTGTCTCGATGTTGCTGCCCGTATCCGACACGTTCGTCGTTCTGCAGGTAGAGCATTGGGTGATGTATTAGAAGCTTTTGAGGGGGATATATCAAAAACTATGGGTTTAATTTTACCCGAAGAAACAGGAGGTAAGCTTGGAATACCACCTACCTACCAACAATTAATTAATCACGTGACAGAGGTTCAACATGTCTAACAAAATCATTTTATGTGGTCTACAAATTACTAGCTTTCCTGAAAGTAAAAATCCTGATGCAGAATCAGCATTATTACTAATGCTCTACCCATTGGAAAACGTTAATGCACCAAAATTCAAACGTAAATCGGTAGGTCAATCTACAGAAACACCATTTGGTAAACAGTCATTAAGTATTAACGCTAAGTATGCGCATCGCCTCATAGATACACAGGCTTTTGTTTCTAATAAAGAATATGAACTAGTTGTTGGATTTAATACTGATACTTTCGAAAATGAAATTTCAAAAATAACACCTGTTGATCCAGCTGTTAAAAAACATTTTGATGAATGTTTGGGTAATAAATAATTATGTCAGTTTGTGCGGTTGCCGATGCTAAGGGTCGGTTGTTTATAACTGCGGAAACTGATTGTTCTGAGTTTGTTTTATTGGATCAGGCTGAATTTTTAAGTTTTCAGTCCGGTTCGCTACAGAAACTGCTAGAAACTTTGCATTTACTATTTGCGTTTGATGCTGAGCTTTTTGCAATAGTTGAGTTTGCGCTAATTATGGCTTTCTTAACGTCACATTTCGGCGGGCGTATTGTTCGCTGGTTAGGTAAGTAATTATAACTTTTGGAATAAATTATATGATTTCTATAAAAAATTTAAGTAATAAAAAAGTAGTTTTAATTTCAGCTGCCACAGCTGTTTTAGTAAATTTCACTGCTACAGCTGCTGATTATACGGCAGAAATTGCAACAGCATCAACAGAGGGTACTACTAACGTTACTGCGGTTATTGTTGGTGTTATTGGTATCGCAATCCTTGGTTTTGGGGTTAACGCTATGATTTCATGGTTTAAACGTTAATGGTTATTACTATATTTTTTGCTTGTGCTTTGTATTATGCAATGTTTGAGGGCTTCACTTCAGGCATTAGAGCTTCCTAATATAGTTTTTATAAATATTAAGGGAGCTTAGCTCCCTTACTTATAGGCTCTCTAGTAATGAAAATCTTAATCTTTTTTTTACTTTTCATTTCTTCATTCTCTTACGCATCCTTTACAGCAACTTCAGGTAATTACCCGACCAATAATGAAACCTGCACTGATTTTCTAGGCTGCTATTCTATTTTTGCAAACATTTATCAAGAAGAAAATTACTCTTTAAATGGCAACGCTTTTATCATAGGTCAGAAAGTATATGCGGAGTATGTAAAACCTAGTGGTTATAAAATGAATAAGTATATCACTTTCACATATTCAGATGATTGCTATATGTCTAGCTCAGTAGGCATGATTTGCGGTCTTCCATGTAATAGCGAAAACTCCTGTTTCTCCTATGGTTCTTCGCTTTGCTCTGGCTATATTTCCTCTTATGAATACGATGATCCTGCTAATTGGACATATTCATGCTCTCAATTTGAAGATAACAGTTCTCCTATCGATATTGACCAACTACCAGATGAGTCAATAATTACATCAACTGTTAAAGGTGATAGGGGGTTGAGAGGGCAAACTGGAGAAGCTGGAGTTGATGGTAAAGACGGTCAAGATGGTAAAGACGGAGTGAATGGCTTGGATGGTGTTTCATGTTCTGTCAGTAAGCTTCAGGGAACTATTACTATTAATTGTCCAAGTGGAGATACTTTTATATCAGAGTATTCCATAAAAGAAGATATTAAAAATGAGCTAAATAATGAAAATTGTTTCATAAGTTCTGTTGATGAAATTAATAATAAAATATTTTACTCGTGTCCCGATGGGCAAAAAATAGTTCAAGTTAAAAATGGTCTTGATGGTCTTGATGGAACTGATGGAACTGATGGAACTGATGGAACTGATGGAACTGATGGTGCCAATGGTGCCAATGGTAAAGATGGTCTTGATGGGGCTGATGGTGAAGCTGGTGCCAATGGTAAAGATGGTCTTGATGGGGCTGATGGTGAAGCTGGTGCCAATGGTAAAGATGGTATTGATGGAGCTGATGGTGAAGCTGGTGCCAATGGTAAAGATGGTTTTGATGGAGCTGATGGTGAAGCTGGTGCCAATGGTAAAGATGGTCTTGATGGAGCTGATGGTAAGGATGGTAGCGTTCTTAATCTTCAATCTGTTGCTGATGCTATAGATGATGGTTTTGCCTACTTAAAAGAGCCTATTTCAAACTCACCTAGTCAAAGTAACTCTAATGCTTATTCTTCACTTTTTAGTCAACAGTCTATTGATGAAAATAACAGTGAAGTACAAAATTATAAAGACCTAATACAATCTGCCAATATAACGTTTAAAGACACTGTATCTTCTCAATTTAGCTTTTCATCATCATCATCCTCTGGTTACCAAGCAAGGAATTTAGATTTGGGCTCTTGGGGGCAACATGATGTTTCAATATCTCGAATAACTCAGCATTTTGGCGGCTTGGCTAATATCATTTATTTTTTCGCAACACTTCTTGCACTTTCAATTGTTTTATCTGGAGTTAAATTATGAAAATATTATTATTCGTTGTTTTTGCTTTGTGTTCTTTATCCATATCCGCAGCTGGATCTGGGGAGAGCTCTGTAGATGGTACTATGGGGTTCTTTAATTTTGCATCTAGTTTTTTTTCTGACATAAGTAATTTTTTATTTGTCACGATTCCGGAGTCAATTGATAAAGCTCATATTTGGGTGACCTCTTTCTTACTTAAGTTAAAGTTTTTTGCAATGTATGAATCGTTAAAGTTTTCCCATGAAGTAGCTTTAAGTTTTTTGAATCTTATCGATATATCAAGTTTTGTTAATTCTGCTATTTCCGCTCTTCCTCAAGATATGAAACAACTAGCATCAGATTTGCGCTTTTTTGAGTCATTAACTTTAGTTGTCGAAGCTTGGATAACACGAATGGTTTATTCAGGGATAATGTAATGGCTACTAAAATTTTTCATGGCCCTCCTGGTTCGTACAAGTCTAGCACTGCAATGTGGTATGAAATTGTTCCAGCGCTTCGTCAAGGTCGTGTAGTTATAACTAATCTACAGGGCATTAAGACAATGGAGGCCATACAAAAAGAGTTAAATGAAGTGTTTCCTAATACAGCTAGGTTGTTACGAATTTCAATTGGTAATGATTTAGGTATGCTCTTGATGCGAAATTTTTTTCACTGGTTACCCATTGGTTCTTTAATATTTCTTGATGAAATTCAAGATATATATCCAAATGATAAGTCATTTAAACCTTCAGATTACGATTATAAAAACGAAGGTCACTTCAATGAACATCTTCCTGATGAATTTATAGAAATTTATCATGCAGAGCAGAAATCAATAAAGTCATCAATTAACGTGACTGATTTTCAAGATGATATAGGCGAATCCCTTTTTGATGAAAGGGATTATTTACGATACCCAAGAACGCTACGCGAATGCTTTATGCGTCATCGCCATTACAACTGGGATATTCTCATTGCTACGCCAGACATAAAAGAAGTGTCTTCTTTTATTCGTTCAGTTTGTGAGGTTGCGTACTGCCATTCAAGTAAAGATGCTATACCTATTTCTTACTTTAAAAGACGTCCTAGAATTTTAGAGCACTTACCTAAAACGAATGGCTTAACTGCTTCAAAGACGGATATTGTTAGTTATAAAAAGGTGCCTTTAGATGTTTTTAAATTATATAAATCGACCGCGACTGGAAAAAATACTAAGTCTGGCGCTGGTAAATCGCCTTTTACATTTTCTTTATTATTTGGCTTTATTTTTCTTATCTCCTTTATTGTTTATTTATTTTATTTTTTCCTCGATGACACAAGCGATAAAGTTCCTCAGACGACAAGTACTGTTAAGAACGTACAAAAAACTAATGTTTCGAAAATTCCGCAAGAAATTGCGTACGGTAACAATCAAGATAGTACTGCTGTTAAAAAAAATATTAATGCGTTTGATTCTGTTTCTTTTCGTAATGATTCTTTTCAGAATATGTTTACGTCTTCTCGTTCTCTTTTAGAGCCTTTTGGTGTTACTTCTATTTTTGTTAGTGGTATCAGCACTGTTTACCACTCTAAACACAGTATTCAAAGATATTACGTTTTTAAAATGTATTCTGGTGCTGATGAATTTACTGTTAATTCAGATTTTTTCTATGAAATGGGGTTCAAGATATTTTATAAAAGCGATTGCTTGCTAGAATTGAGATATGAATCAATGAGTGATTATATTTATTGTGAGCCCTCTAAAGTAGAAAATATTCAACAGGATATTGATAGCACTAATGTGGTCGATGTATCACTTTTGGGAGACTGACGCGAGAGGCGGACGGCGAAGCCTGAGCAAGGACAACGAACAAGGAAGGCAAGCAAAGCTTGTTTTCCTTGTTTTAAAACAAACCCCTTAAAACACCCCATGTTAACTTCACACTTCCTATTATCTGTAAGTCATAAAATCACTCTGAGATTCTTTAAAATTAAATGTCGTATTATTAACGATGTCTTTTTATCGTTAAAAATCGTCATTGAACAAACGAAGTGCGTTAGTTGTCTTTGGCTAGAAGTTCCCCGTTATGTATTACGGGGGTAGATTCCACCATTTAATAGGCCTTGAATACCCTTAAGCCTAATGTCTTGAGCTAATTGCGTTTCGGAGGCTTTGATTCGTTATTGGAACTTAAAGATTAATGGGTTCTTAATATGGAAATAAACAAATTATTTCCTTGCGGTAAAGTTTCAGGATAATAAATATGTTTTTAACGTTGTATTGAAAGTTCGGTGGGAGTTTCTTCTTTTTATGCAGAGCCAAAGATGCTTGCTGTTTACGGGTGAAGGAGCGTGATGGGCAGGTTGTATGTGTTGGTTCTGAGAGTTCAAAGATCTTTGTTGTGTGCGGGAGAGAAGGTGTAATGGGCAGGTGCATGTGTTTGTTCTGAGAGCTCAAAGATGCCTGTTGCGTGCAGGAAGTGGAGTTTTATGGAGGTGCTGCAGCTGTTAATTTTGAGAGGACAAGGATCTTTGTTGTTGCGAATGAAAGGAGTTGGTGTGCAAGTTGTGCGTACTGATTCTGATGGTTCAAAGATCTTGGGATTTTCTGATTTATAGGTTTGAAGGATCTTTATTTGATTGTTTTGGGGTTATTGCGGATTTAACGAAGATTTACTGTTGCGCGAAGACTTAAAACTATTTATACTTTATTAAAAGCTAGAGGAGATAATTATGTTTGACAATATAGACTTCAAAAGTGCAGTTTCAAATTCAAGAGGGGCAGCATCTGGCAGCCCTGTTTTTATATCGCACAATAAAGGCGAGAAAAAAGAAGAGCAAACTTATAAGATTAGTAAAGAAGCCATGGATAAGTGTAACTTTAACTATAAAGACAAAGTTGATATTCAGTTTTCGCCTGATTTTAAAGTTTGTAGAATAGTAAAATCTTCTGCTGGATTGACTTTAAGTCAGCAAACAGCAAACAATCCCCAATCATCAGCAGTTACTAGAATGTTGTATAAGGAAAATGTTCATCCTGATCTTCTACAGATGGCATTCGATGAAAATGGGGTAAAAACAAATAAAGCTATGTTTGAGAACGGAGATATAGACTATAAGGATGGAGTTTTAACTTTCGCACTTAAACTAGTTAAGAAATGAGATAAACCCCTAATAACTAGGGGTCAACTCTAAGATCAAAGTTGTCACTTAGGAAGCGACAGAGCTAAAATCTTGCTTGGCGGCGAGTCAATATTAGCCCTTTTGTGCACTAAATGTCAACTTTGAAAAACATAAGCTCCTAAATATAGGAATTTAATTATGGTACTAGAACCATTGGTTTATGACTCTATAAAGAGTCGCAGAGTGTCGGCATGTTGTTGTATAAGAAATCAATTATGCCTTTGGTGTAACATTAATAAAGGGGTTCTAATATGAGTAATCATACTGTAAAAGACGGTTGGGTATACTGCGATTATTTCATTCACTATCGTACTGGGAAGAAGGTATATCCTAAGACGGCAAAGTGTTTTAGGTTTAAAATAGGTCGATAGTATATTTTTAATAAATATCGCTAATTAGTTATTTTTGTAGAAAAGTTAAACTTTTTGCTCCAAGTAGCCTTTTAGCTGTTGAATAAGAGCCGCATTATGCGGCTTTTTTATGTGCTGAATTTATCGTGTAATTTATGCGGAAACAATTGTGTGTAGACTTGCCATAATATGTTTAAATTTCTATGTCCCGTCACTTGAGCTACTTCTTCAATGCTATAACCTTTTTCAAAAAGTCTTGACGCACCTTCTCTTCTTAAATCATGGTATCTTAAATCTGTAATTCCTAGAGATTTCCTGACGCGCTGAAAGCCTGCAGTAACAGACTTTGAATTATACGGAAATACCCTGCTTTCTGTTTGTTCTTGTTTTTTTATCAATTCAAATGAGCCTGCAAGCAAAGGCACTATCATATGATTTCCTTCCTTTTTTCTTGGATCCTTTCTATCTCGCACGATTATAGTTTTATGTTCTTCATTTAAGTCTTCCCATTTTATCGCGCAAACTTCACCAATCCTCATACACGTCAGTATTGAAAAATTAAGAATATCAACGAATGGAATATTACTCCCTTGCTTGTTTTGCCTCACTGTTAATGCTTCGATTAGCCTTTCTAATTCATATTCAGTAGGCCTGCGTGTACGCTTTTGGCTTTTACCAACTAATTTCATTTCAATTAATACAGGTACTGCATCTTCAAATATTTTCCAATTAGCTGTTATATCAAAAACGGGCAGAGCAATTTTCATTACACTACGTAAATAGGCAATATCATGATAAACAGTTGCTCCGCCTGCACCTGCTGCTCTGCGCATTTTACAGTGATTAATTAAATCACTACTTTTTAGTTCATTTGATAAGACCGAGGCTATGGGACAATCACGTAGCATTTGTATAACGTATCGTTTGGTTCTGCCAGTGTTAGCCCACAAATCAACATCATTAAAGTAAAGGTCTAGTAGTTCGCCAATTGTTATTACTTTATTTTGTTTTACGATGCTATTTAATTCCACAGCCTCTTTTTGTATTTTCCCCCAGGTCTTTGCTAATTCTTTTTTGCTGAATGTTCGTGATTCTCTATGTATAATCACGCCATTCTTTTTTACACGCACAGTGCAACGGAAACTAAATTCTCCGTTTGCCTTTTGGCGTTTATCAATTGTTACTGATGCCATGGTATTATTCCTTAATCGTCCTACTAATAATGGGGCGCATTTGGAACACCCTATATGGAAATTGAACGAAAGTACAGGCGATTCAGAGCAGTTTAGGTAGTACATATATGCACACAAATAAGGCTTCAACGCCAGATATTACAGGCTCTACAGTGAATCGCAGGTTTAGTGTTGCACCTATGCTTGATTGGACTGATCGCCATTGTCGTACTTTTCATCGCAAAATGACTAAACATACTGTGCTTTATACAGAAATGATAACCACAGGGGCTATTTTATTTGGTCGAGGCGACTACTTACATTTTAATAAACACGAAGGCCCAGTTGCACTGCAACTTGGTGGCTCTGATCCTAAAGCGCTTGCGCAATGTGCAAAACTGGCAGGTGAGCGTGGCTATGACGAAATAAATTTAAATGTAGGTTGCCCGTCAGACAGAGTTCAAAATGGTCGATTTGGCGCATGCTTAATGGCTGAGCCTCAATTAGTTGCGGACTGTGTTGCAGCAATGAAAAACGAAGTAAGTATTCCTGTAACTGTTAAAACGCGTATTGGTATTGATGAGCAAGATTCGTATGAGTTTTTATGTGCGCTTATTGAAGCGTCTCATAAAGTAGGATGTGATGATTTTATTATTCATGCTCGTAAAGCATGGCTTAATGGTTTAAGCCCAAAAGAAAATCGTGAAGTCCCACCGCTTGATTACCCACGTGTTTATCAACTTAAAAAAGATTATCCGCAGCTAGACTTAAGCCTAAATGGCGGCGTTAAAACAATTGAGCAGAGCCTAGAACATCTACAACATATTGATGGTGTAATGATTGGGCGTGAAGCTTACAGTAACCCATTTATGCTCAATGACGTTGATGAGAAAATTTATGGTGATGCTGCAAACACACAATCACGCCACGACGTAGTGCGCTCAATGTACAGCTACATTGAAGAAGAAATGCGTTTGGGTGCTAATTTTTGGCATATTGCACGTCACATGCTCGGTATTTTTCAGGGGCAGCCTGGTGCACGAGGTTTTAGACGCCATCTTTCTGAAAGTGGTCATGGTAAGCAAGCTGATTTATCGGTAATGGATAAAGCATTAAGCTTTGTACCAGAATAAAGCTAAGCTTTAAAAGTTCTAAATTTAAGCCACTTTCGAGTGGCTTTTTTGATCCTAAATATTAGTCAAAAGCATGATTTATTGGCCAATTACACTCTATGCTGTTCAGCTGGAAGTCACTAAAAACTAGAGTGCTTGTTGTTTATCACTATGATTTTAAGTGTTTTATTTTTGTTTTGATGAACTTGGCACAACTCTTGGAATCTTCTTGTTGAAATTAATTAAAAATCAACAGGAGAATACCATGGGAATATTTAACCGCGTAAATGATGTAATTCAATCAAACATTGTCGCCATGCTTGATAAAGCAGAAGATCCAGAAAAACTTTTAAACCTAATGCTTACCGAGATGCAAGATGCATTGAATGAGTGCCGTAGTACAGCAGCCGCTTTATTGTGTGAAGAGAAAGTAATTAATCGCCAAATTGATACTAAAAAAACAGAATTAGCAGCTTGGCAAGTTAAAGCAGAACGTGCGGTTGAGAAGGGCAGTGATGACCTTGCTAAGTCTGCCTTACTTGAAAAGCAGCGCGTTAACGAAAGCATTGAAGATAAGCAAACTCAACTAGAAACACTGCAAGAGTCTATTGCAAAAATTAAGGTTGATTGTGAGCGTCTGCAGCAAAAAATGGCTATGGCTAAAACTAAGCAAGCTCAGTTAATGCAACGCCATAATGTTGCTATTGCTAGAGAGCGAATCAGTACGCAACTACAAAGCGATAAAGTAGCTCATGCGTTGTCTCGTTTTGAACAAATAGAGCAGCGTGTTGAAGGTATTGAAGCTCAAGTAGAGGCTTATGAGCTGACTGATACAGCAAGCTCTACGAGTGCCCAAATTGAGTCGTTAGTTAAAAATGAAAAAATTGATGCTGAACTGGCTCGCTTAAAAGCGAACTTAAATACTAATTTAAAACAAACTGCTTAGGAGATTGCTATGAACAGCTTTAATCGTCAACGAGGTTGGTATAAAGATACGTTAAATAAAAAAATATCAGGTGTATGTAGTGGTTTGGCGCATCGATTAGATTTTCCGGTGTGGGCAACGCGCTTAGTAACTATTTTATTATTTTTAAGCTTTCCGTTTGCAGTTGCTCTTGGTTATTTTATTGCGCATTGCTGCCTTGAAAATAAAGAGTATTAATACCAATAGGCATAAATATTTGAACAATTTAACGAATTAAATCACTCTATAACGTTGTTAAAATTTATATTTATAACAACTAGATATAAAAACTTTTGCCTAGTTATAGCGCAATTTGCTTATCGTTAAATAAACCCCGTATATAAGCCGGTTGGTATAAGGAGAATTACTATGAAAGCTTTGGCAGTATGTGTAATTATCTATTTATTACTGTTTACTGATTTAATAGCGTTTGTGCACGTCGACTCTTGGCAGTTGCCGTTATGGATTGCTGATATTAGCTGGGCAGGGCTAGAGCTTGTAGGCGCTTTGGCCGCAATTGTTACTGTAGTTACGGTAGTAGCTTTAATTACTATGGGATTAGTAGGTGCGGGTGTAGTGGCATTAGCAGGGACTTTTTTAGCGCTTTTATTCGGATCTATAATGATTGCATGGCCGTTACTATTTGTTGCAGTGTTGTGTTGGCTTGTTGCCGATAACAAAAAAGTAGCCTCTTAATCCTTAATTTGACTGACTATTATAGGTTAACTATGTTAAATTTAGCCTGTAATTTAAAGTTTTCATAAGGATAAGAATGATGACGAAACTATGTTTTTCGATGGCTTCTGCATTAATATTTAGTTTTTTTTCGTCATCGTTGGCGGCGCACTCAGGGCACGATCATGGTTCTGATGTGGCTGTGCTCGAAGTAACTAACGCGCAAATTAGAGAGTTTTTACCTGGCAGTACTTCAACTGTAGGTTATTTAACGCTAATAAATCACAGTGGAGCCGCAGCAACTTTAACTAAGGCAACTATTGATGGCTTAGGGCGTGTTGAAATACACGAGCATTCACATGTAGACGGCATGATGAAAATGCAACAAGTTGAATCAGTTGAAATTAAAGCGCACGAAAGTGTCAGTTTTCAACCTGGCGGTTATCATTTAATGGTATTTGAACCACAAGAGCCATTAAAAGTAGGACAAGATCGTAAACTCACACTATATTTTAGTGACGGTAATCGCTTGTTCACTAATGCTCAAGTCGTGTCGCTTGAAGCGCAAGCTACGCAGTCAAAACCATCTACTCAACACGCTCATCACTAGGAGTACACATGTCGCAACACAAAGGAAAAATAGCAGGAATAGTTGTTTTACTGCTTATCATATTTTACGCAATTGCTGTTTATTGGAGCACTGAGCCTTCACGTTTTGATGTTGTTGCAAACGCCAAAGAGCAAGCGCAGCTTCGTAATGAAAAAATAGTTACGGGTTATGTAACTACTTCTACATTAATTACAGTAGCAAATACCTTACTAGATAAACCCGGTGGCTACTTATCAAATGATGTAATACCACCAAGTATTATTATGGATGATATGCCGGCGTGGGAATATGGCGCGCTAGAAATGGTGCGTGATTTGTCGCTTTCTATGCGAAAAGATTTTAGCCGTTCGCAATCACAATCAACGGAACATGAAGCACTTAAAAAGGCGCAGCCACAGTTTAATATTAGCTCTGAAGCATGGGCATGGCCAAGTGCTGAAGGTGAGTATCAAAAAGGTATTGATTATTTAATGGTATATCGTGGACAAATTGCTAACGAGCATGAGCGCGATAGCCAATTTTACGCACGAGCAGATAACTTACGTAGTTGGCTTAAAGAAGCTGAAAAACGTTTAGGTAGCTTAAGTCAGCGTTTAAGTGCCAGTGTAGGCCAAGAAAAAGTGAACACCGATTTAGCGGGTAATTCATCTAATAAACAAGCAACTCTTGCTCCACTGCAGCAGCAAGTAAGAACACCGTGGTTAGAAATTGACGATGTATTTTACGAGTCGCGCGGTGCTACTTGGGCATTACTACATTTTTTACAAGCGATAGAGTACGACTTTGCTGATGTACTTGAAAAGAAAAATGCGCGTGTAAGCGTTCAACAAATTATACGTGAGCTTGAGGCAACCCAAGAAACAGTGTGGAGCCCACTTATTTTAAACGGGAATGGTTTTGGCTATGTTGCTAACCACTCTTTAGTTATGGCAAATTATATTTCTAGAGCCAATGCGGCTTTAATCGAACTTAGCGAACTACTAGCTCAAGGATAAAAAATGAAAAAGTATTGTTTAGCAGCAGCCCTTTCAATGGCATGTTTAGCACCAGCAGCGCAAGCTGACACTCTACTAGGTTTATACGTAGGTGTTGATGGATGGAAGTCAGATAACGATGGCCAATTTTCTTACAAAAATAATGCATCTCAAGATTTTAATTTTGAAGATGAGACTTTTGTAAGTTATTACGCGGCGCTTGAGCACCCAGTGCCGTTAGTACCAAATATCAAATTAAAGTATACAGAGCTTGAGTTAAATGGTTCTGCGCTGCTTACAGATACATTTAGCTTTAATGGTTCTGATTATGTTGTTGGTTCTACTGTAAATACGGTAAGTGATTTAACGCATATTGATTATATTTTTTATTATGAAATTTTTGATAATGACTTAATTTCAATAGACCTAGGTTTAAATGCTAAACAGTTTGACGGTGATATTGTTGTAAGCGGCACTACCCAAAATGGTGGTACTAACTTTACCGAAACCAAAGACTTCTCTGGTTTTGTTCCTCTTGCATACGGCCGTGCCGAAGCAGGCTTACCATTTACTGGTTTAAGTGTATTTTTTGAAGGTAGCTTTTTGGCTATTGACGACAGTAAAGTACAAGATTACCAAGTAGGCGTGGCGTGGGAACTTATTGATAACTTGGCAGTAGATGTTGCTGTTAAAGCCGGTTACCGCTCTATGGTATTAGAACTTGATGATGTAGATGATATTACTACTGATATTGATGCATCTGGCCCATTTGCGGGTATTCAGGTTCATTTTTAATTAGTATTTTCTAATTAAACAAAGCGTGGCATATTATTTTATTGCGTGCCACGCTAAATCAAACTCTCCCTCTAGCGCATTATTAATCAACTGCTTATAGACCTTATTGACAGGGAAATTAATGAGTTTAGATAGCTCGTCACCTGTTTGCGTAAACTTGTAATAGCTTAATACCAAATCACTACTCTTTGCTTTTAACGTTACCTTTTGCGATAAAAATGAAAGGGTAAGTTCTTGTCCCGCTTTAAGCACTGCAGATTCAATTTCTTTTCTATACAGTAAATTAAGATCCATGAGCGTTAAAATATCAGGAAAGCTAATACCCGTTTTTCCTAAATTTAGAGATACTTTATTGCCTTTTCGTAGCAAATCAAACAAGGACGGTTTTTTGTAAAAGCCGAGTAATATAAAGTGGCTGTCGTCTTTTTCGTTATAGCCTGAGAGCGACACACATTTTTGCAAAGAGTCTGCTTCTCGCTGTGTCATATGTTTTAAAGTTTGTAGGCTTTTAATTGAAAACGTACCAGGATTAAGTGTTTCTCCTGTTAAAATTTTTGCCCATAAAATTTGCATTGATTCATTAGAAGTATCTTCACACAGAGCTATAAAATGCTCTACCCAATCAACATCGGGCTGTTTACTACTTGCTACATCAGGGCAAAACCCCATAGCCATTGCTAAAATTGATTCTATATTTTGTTGTTGTTTAATAAGTAATAAATCTTGGCGCTTTTGAGCGCGAGCTAAAACAGAGTTTTCACTGTTAATATGATAAAGCGGCTTAATTTGGCCCTTAATATCGTAACTTTGCTCATTAGTAGGTAGTACACCGTTATTACCTACTTTTGTTATAGGGTAACCAAGTAAGGATTCGATGATGTTGGCAAGATTAATTCTCGCCTGTGCTGTTTTGACTGTCATGGCTGTGCATTGTCCTTTGTGAATGACTAAGCTGAGCAACAGTTTTAAGGTTATTTAATCCCAGAGACACTGTATTGCGCAGCACATACTCGCTCAAAATTGCGGTGTAGCCAGATATTAAAGGAGTGGTTGTTTGCCCTTCAATATTACATATTAAAGTAACAATACCGTTTTGCTCACTAAAATTAAATGTTCCTCTGATAATATGTTCAGCATTTAAAAGTATGTTAAAGCTGACTTTATTTTGGCTTACCGAAGTTATGATCATTTCACCATACCCCCATTTTCCTTTCCAAGACTGATGAGCCCCTAGGCCAGAACTGGGTTCGCCCAAAGTAAAACGTATGCTGGGGTCTACTTTTTCCCATGGAGACCATTTTTGCCATTGGCTAAAGTCGGTGATAAGCGGCTTTATTACTTTAAGATTGGCATTAATTTCGATTGTTTTATTTACACTATAACTTTGAGGCAGTATTAGCCCTACCAGTGCCAATACTAATAGTAATAACAGTACGCATTTGATTAATATTTTTAATGGTTTAATAAGCACACCTTTTATTAGTTTTTCAAGTTGAAATACAACAACTTTTTATTAATCGACTATAGTATGAATTAGATTATAAACCAAAAATAATTTATTGATTGCTACTTAGGAGAGCGAATGTCGTCAGATCAAAACGATTTTTTATTTTTTGAACAAGATTTTGAAGACGATGCTGTTGTTGAGCAGACTAAGTTTTGGGATATTTTAATTGTTGATGACGAACCTGAGATTCATTCTGTAACAAAATTAGCTTTGTCTGGCGTTGAGTTTTTAGGGGCTGGCTTGCGATTTCACGATGCTTATTCGGGTGCAGAAGCAATAGAAGTGCTAGCTAAAAATAAAAATATTTCGGTTATTTTTTTAGACGTTGTTATGGAAACTGACGATGCCGGTTTGCAGGTTGTAAAAAGGGTGCGTGACGAATTAAATAATCAACATGTAAGAATTATTTTAAGAACAGGGCAAGCAGGTATTACACCAGAAGAAAAAGTAATACGAGAATACGACATAAATGACTATAAAACGAAAACAGAGCTGACTCGTTCTAAGTTAGTAACTTCGCTTATAACCGCTATTCGCTCATACGAGCAGGTATGTCAGCTTGAATATCAAAGTGATGCAATGAACACGATTGTTTCAGCATCAAAGTCTATTTTAGGACTTACTGATGTTAAGCAATTATGCAAAGAAATCATCAAGCACATGAGTATTATTTTAAAATGTTCACCTAGAGGGCTTGTTTGCAGTAAGTTAGATGGCGATGATTTTATTCAGGTCTTAGGTGGTTGCGGGCATTACGAAAGCTATTTTGGTAAAAAATTAATTAATGTTGATAGCAAAGTATTTGAACAAGTTGAGTCGTGTTTTGGTTTGTCAAAGCACCAACACATAGACTCAAGTTCAACATTTATATTAAAAAGTAAGCATCGAAAAGCGGCTTTATATATAGAGTGCGACCACATTCCCTTACAAGCACAGCTACAATTTGCTGAAATTTTCTTAACTAATGTAAGTGTAGCACTTGATAACATAAGGTTATTTGTAAAGTTAAGAGATGCTGCTTATAAAGATGTGCTTACTGGTATTTCAAATCGTACTAACTTTATTGAGCGTGTGGTGAGTTATCAAAAGCCACAAGTGAACGATCATGTATTTGTATTACTTGATGTAGTTAATTTTGCAGATATTAATAACGGCTTAGGGCAAGAGGTCGGCAATAAAGTATTAATTGGCATTGTGCAAAGGTTAAGAGAAAATTACCCAACAGCTAAATTACTATCACGTATTGGCGCTGATGTTTTTGGTTTTATTATTCGCCAAGACGAATTTGACTTAAAAAAGTTGAATGAGCAATTAGGTATTTCATTTTACGCAGAAGAACATTTACTCCCTATCGATTTTAGAGTGGGCTTATGCCAACAACAAGACTTTCAAAGTAGCGGTATTGATACACTGAAAGTTGCTTATATTGCACTTGACCAAGCTAAAAAAGCAAAACATAAAGAAGGCGTTTATTACAATATTGATATGCAAGATAAGATGGCTTGGCGGATAGGGATTATTAGGCAGTTACGTCATGACTTTGCTCGAAATAAATTAGAGGTATGGTACCAACCTCAACTTGCACTAGATGACTTATCGCTAATTGGATGTGAGGCATTATTACGCTGGCCGGCAAGTGATGGCGTGTATATATCGCCGGCTGTGTTTGTGCCACTTGCAGAGGATGCGGGCTTAATTGTTGATATAGGGCAGTGGGTATTAGAACAAGCTTGCCAACAGCAAAAGCGCCTAGAAAATATGGGCACAGAAATTTGTATTGCAGTTAATGTGTCTGTTCCACAGTTTAAAGTAAAAGGTTATGCGCAAACTGTTAAAAATACATTGTTAAAATATAGTGTTAAGCCAAAAAACATAGAATTAGAAATCACCGAGAGCGTAGTAATGGATGAGCTGGAAACGGTTATTAGTACACTAAGTGAGCTAAAAGAACTCGGAATGGAAGTTGCTATTGATGACTTTGGTACTGGTTTTTCGTCGCTGAGTTACATTCAAAGTTTACCTTTGGATCGGTTGAAAATAGATCGTGCATTTATTAAAGATTTACCAAATGATGACACTGGCGCTATTGCTGCCTTAGTTATATCTCTTGGTGCTAAGTTGGGCTTAAAAACGATTGCTGAAGGGGTCGAAACACAAGAGCAAGCCCAGTTCTTAAAAAATTTAGGATGCGATGAAGTACAAGGTTTTATGTATGCTAAACCCATGCCTGAAAATGAATTAATAGAATTTATAAATAAACGCTAAAAAGATTAACTTATTATTTAAGCTAATGAACGATTTAGAATTTAAGGCGCGATATGCTTTGACTACTTTGTATATATAAACAATTTAGTAGGGTATAATTCGCGCCTTTTGTTATTCTACGGCCACAATTATGAGCACACTCAAAGCTAAGCGCGCCTTATTTTCATACCCTAAATACTGGGCTGAATGTTATGGCACCGCGCCATTTTTACCAACTACACGTGAAGAAATGGATGCACTTGGCTGGGATAGCTGCGACATAATAATAATTAGTGGCGACGCGTACGTTGATCATCCTAGTTTTGGTATGGCGGTAATTGGCCGTGTACTTGAAGCGCAAGGTTTTAGAGTAGGTATTATCGCCCAGCCAGCATGGGACTCTAAAGATGCATTTATGGAACTAGGCAGACCGAATTTATTTTTTGGTGTAACAGCTGGCAACATGGATTCGATGATTAACCGCTATACAGCTGAAAAGCGTATGCGCCACGATGATGCTTACACGCCAGATAACGTAGGTGGTAAACGTCCAGATCGCGCCGTAATGATTTACTCGCAAAAATGTCGTGAAGCATACAAAGGAATACCAATTGTTATTGGTGGTATTGAAGCGAGTCTTCGTCGTATAGCTCATTACGACTATTGGCAAGAAAAAGTACGTCGTAGTATTTTGTTTGATGCAAAAGCTGATATTTTAATTTACGGTAACGCAGAGCGTCCGTTAGTTGAAGTTGCACACCGTATTGCCGCAGGCGAAACAATGGATACTATTCAAGATATTCGCGGCACGGCTGTTATCAGAAAAGAACCTTTACCAGGTTGGCGTGGAAGTGACTCCACCGCTATAGATAAAATTGGTAAAATTGATCCAATTCCAAATCCATACGGTGCTGATGATGTTGGCTGTAGTAAATCTGAATTTAAACAAGCGGGTATAGACTTAAAGGCAGAAGCTGCAAAACCAATTATGGTTCAGCCTGCGCGACCTAAACCGTGGGAAAAAACCTATGTTAAGTTACCTGCTTATGAACAAGTAAGTGTTAACAAACCTCTATACGCCCACGCTTCGCGTATTCTACATCAAGAAACAAATCCTGGTTGTGCAAGAGCACTGTTTCAGCGACACGGCGATCGTTCTATTTGGGTAAACCCGCCAGCATACCCATTAGAAACACATGAGATGGATGCTGTGTTTGGTTTACCGTATCAGCGTATTCCTCATCCAAGTTACGGCGACTCTAAAATTCCTGCTTACGACATGATAAAAACGTCAGTTAATATTATGCGCGGTTGCTTTGGTGGGTGTTCGTTTTGCTCAATTACGGAGCATGAAGGGCGTATTATTCAAAGCCGTTCGCAAGAATCAATTATTGAAGAAATTGAACAGATTAGAGATAAAGTACCCGGTTTTACTGGTGTTATTTCTGATTTAGGTGGTCCAACTGCAAATATGTATAAACTGCGTTGTACGAGCAAAAAGGCAGAAAGTACCTGTAGACGTTTATCATGTGTGTATCCTGAAATTTGTAAGCATATGGATACAGATCATACGCCAACAATAGACTTATATAAAAAAGCACGTGAAGTTAAGGGTATCAAAAAGGTATTGATTGCTTCTGGAGTTCGTTACGACTTAGCTGTACGCGACCCGCGTTACGTTAAAGAATTAGTAACGCATCATGTAGGTGGCTACTTAAAAATAGCCCCAGAGCATACAGAGGATGGTCCATTATCAAAAATGATGAAACCAGGTATGGGGGCGTACGATCAATTTAAAGAATTATTTGATAAGTACTCTAAAGAAGCCGGTAAAAAGCAGTATTTAATTCCTTACTTTATATCTGCTCACCCAGGGACAAAAGATGAAGACATGGTAAACATGGCTTTATGGCTTAAATCAAACGACTTTAAGCTTGATCAGGTACAAAATTTTTACCCATCACCGATGGCTAATGCGACGACTATTTACCACACAGAAATGAACTCTTTACGTAATATAAAAAACAATACAGAAGTTGTTCCAGTACCTAAAGGTGCTCGCCAACGTAGATTACATAAAGCTATTTTACGTTACCATGATGCAGCAGGTTGGCCGATGATACGTGAAGCACTGCGTAAAATGGGTAAAGCTAATTTAATTGGTAAAGGGCCTAACTGTTTAGTGCCTGAAGAAGGGCGTGATGAAAAAGCAGGTAAAGGTGGCAGTAAAGGCGGACGTCCTGCACTAACGCGACATACCGGTTTTAGCCAATTTAAAAAGGCAAACACTAAACCAAAAGTAGGCGGTAATCGTCAAAGTACACGTTAGTGATTCAATCTATTAATAACTAGGGCGTGTTGATCTTTGGTGGGTGAATTTGCAGCAGTATGTTTGGTTTTTAGGCAAGGCGGAGCCTATGTAGTGTGGTTATTCCCCATGAATAGGCGATAACGCAGCATAAATACCAAACATGCGCTGCCCTTTGGGTTCTTTCTAGGGACGATTAACTCTTTGTTGCTCGGTTTTTACTTAGCCCACTAGGTTACAAACCTCGCGCCGCGATTTAATCGCCCCTAGATTGAACAAATTTCAATCCACAAAGATCAACACGCCCTAGTAGATTAGTTTAATTACGCTAAGGGTTTTTAAACCCTTTTCATGCGTAAATTAAGTAAACCTTGCTCTTTATTATCTATATTATTGTAGGTGATAAAGAGCGAGCTTTTAGAAACCCCTCTTGAGATAGCACGTATTTAGTGCCTATATACTTGCAGTTAGTTTTTTCTTAAAACGTTGATGATAACCACAAACGTAATTTTAGTGACCATAACGGCTGAATGCCTGTTAGCCCTTGCGTCATTTTATTATCTTTTAAGATTATATAAGATGGCGTGACTTGCCCTTGCCAATCGGCAAATATCTCACCGTGTTGATCGTTGACAGTGGTAAAACTGTAGCCATGATCATTTAGATACTCATGTAGTTTTTGATCCGAGCCTGATTTTATTGCGATACTCACGACAGGGTAGTTATTCTCGTTTGCGAGTTCGTTTATGGCAGGGGAGGTAATACTACAAATAGGGCACCAAGTTCCCCAAAAATAGACAAGTGTTGGTTTATCTTGGCTCATTGCTGACAAATCAATGTTTTGCCCTTTATAATCTATTAATTGTAATTGAGGATTTGCTGGCATAACAGGTTGTCGCCACCAATTGACAGCGTTATAAATTACGAAAAATATGAAACTATATATCAACACACTTTTTAATATTGATAGGCCTTTTTGTTTTGGCGTTTTTTTAGGTGTGTCTTTTTTATTTTTGGTACCCGTTGTCATAGTTGCAGCTTTACCCTAAGTGTTTTTTACTTTAGTTATTTGCAAAAGTTTCTAATTTAAACCAGCAACCAAGTAGCAGTACCTAAAAAGGCGAATATACCCACAATATCTGTCACCGTGGTTAGCACCACACTCCCTGCAAGTGCTGGGTCTATATTCATTCTTTTAAGAATAATAGGGATACTCGCACCAGCAACACCTGCCACCACTAAGTTCATAAACATAGCGAAGGCGAGTACGCCACCAAGCATAAAGTCCCACTGCCATAGGGCAATAACACCTGCTATTAACAACGACCACAAAACACCGTTTAACGCGCCAATAGCAAGCTCTTTCATCATCAAGAAACGTTGGTTTGTTTGATTTATATGACCTACCGCAATACCACGAATAACAAGCGTTAATGATTGGCTACCTGCAACACCGCCCATAGAAGGGACAATACCGTTAAGTACAGCTAAAATAGGTAAAACATCTAAAGTGCCTTCAAAAAAGCTAGCTACAAAAGCAGCTGCAAGTGCAGTTAGTAAGTTGACACCTAACCAAACTGAGCGTTTTTTAGAGCTTTTTAGTACTGGCGCAAAGGTATCTTCTTCATCATCAAGGCCGGCTAAGCCCAATAAACTATGCTCAGCATCTTCGCGGATTACGTCAACGATGTCATCGATAGTGACACGGCCAAGGAGCTGATCGTTATCATCGACTACGGGGGCCGATATCCAATTATGACGTTCAAATAATTGCGCGACTTCACTTTCATCCATAGAGATTGGAATGGATTCACAATCTTCATCCATTAAATCGCGAACAATTTTTTCTGGCGGGTTAGTTAATAATGTACTCAGCGATAAAGCGCCTATAAAGCAGTTATGCTTATCAACAACGTACAAGTCATCGGTACCTTCTGGTAACTCGCCACGTAGCCTAATATACCTAAGTACAACATCAAGCGTAACATCAGGGCGAATGGTCACCGTATCGGTGTTCATTAGCGCGCCAGCAGAACGCTCTTGATACGAAAGTGCTTGTGTTGCACGTTCACGGTCTTGAATGTCCATCGCGCTAACAACGTCTTTATAAACGGTGTCCGGCAGACTACGTAATACTTCACCTAAGTCATCGTGGCCCATATCTTCTGTTGCGGCTGCAATGTGCTTAGGTTCCATTTGGGCAATAATGCCTAAACGAACATCTTCTGAGAGTTCTTCAAGAACATCACCTTGCACATCAGGATCAACCAACTGCCAAAGGAGTCGGCGAATTTTATGTGGTGATGATTCTAATAATAATGCGGTATCACAAGGAGCTGTTTTTGCGAGCATGCGCCTAACTTGAACAAATTGACCACTATTGAGTGACTTAGTCACCTGTTTTAGTTGCTGTAGTGGGTAATCTTGTTCAAAAGCTTCAGGCATTGGCGTCCTTTATAAATTCTTATATTACTTTATGGGGAGAGGTGAGTTAACTGGCGTCACTAACCGTATTTATTTTATATATCTGTTTTAGTTGGGGCATTAGTAATGCGAGCATTATTTTTATAACTGTTTATTCTTGTTCATTAAAACGTTGTGCTATTAATTCTCCAACAGCGTGTAAAGCTTGCTCAGAATCGGGGCCTTTACATACAACTTTTACTTCTTTGCCTTGGCTACTTTCAAGTAACATTAGTGCAAGTACGCTATCGCCTGCGGCTTCTTTGTCATCTTGAAATAATGTAATTGTCGCATCAAACTGCACTGCCAATTGGGCAAGCACGGTGGCTGCTCTGGCATGCAATCCTAATTTGTTTTTTATTAAAAAAGTGTCTTCACAATGCATAACTTACTCTACCTAAGCTGAACAGGTGATTATTCAGCTATATTATTTTTCTTGTTCGCGATGGCGAATTTTCACATTGGGATGTGTCATTGCAAAACTTTCACCGATAGTTTGCGCTAAATATACAGAGCGATGTTGTCCGCCTGTACACCCAATGGCAATGGTTAAATAACTGCGGTTATTTCGCTCTAAGTGCGGTAACCATGTTTGTACAAATGTTTGAATTTGCCATGTGAATTTTTGCACTATGCTGTGATTGGCCAAATAATCTTTAACAGGTTGATCTAACCCATTTAAAGGTTTTAATTCAGGTTCCCAATGTGGATTGGGTAAAAAGCGTGCATCAAATACGTAATCTGCTTCTTTTGGTATACCGTATTTAAAACCAAACGATTCAAACGTGACAATCAGTTGCTTATCTTTTTTACCTAAAATCTTTTCACGAATAGATTCAGCAAGTTGATGAACGCTTAAATCAGTTGTATCTATCATAAAGTCGGCGCGGGTGATTAATACATCAAGTAATTCTTTTTCTTTTTTGATGGCTAAATCAAGAGGCAACGAGTCAATTGATAGTGGGTGTAATCTACGAGTTTCAGAAAAACGTTTGATCAATGTTTGATCGTCGCTATCTAAATAAAATAACGTAGGTTTTGCAAAGCCAGGCAAGTATTCAAGAATATCGTTAAATTCATCTTGTTGTTTAGGGATGTTCCGCACATCAATGCTAACAGCAATTTTATCATAGCTATCAGACACACTGCGAACTAATGAAGGAAGCAAGTTAACTGGAATATTATCTACGCAATAATAACCTAAATCTTCTACAACGCGTAAAGCAACCGACTTTCCAGAACCAGAACGGCCGCTTATGATAATTAACTCCATTTAACACCCTTTATAAAACTATGATTGATTGACAATAACTTGGTAAAGCTCAGTATCTGATTTTGCACTGCGTAACTGTTTACAAAAATCTTTATTGTTTAGTTTATCAGCAATGGTTGCTAGAGTCTTTAAGTGCTGCTGGTTATCGCCATCTGGTACGATGAGTGCGACGAAAATATCAACAGGGCGATTATCGATTGCATCAAAATTTATTGGAGTTTCGCTAACGAGTACTAAAGCCAAAGGCTCTTCTGCACCGCTCATTCTTCCATGAGGAATGGCAATGCCACGCCCTATACCTGTACTACCCAATTTTTCTCTGCTCATTAAAGCATTAAGAATATCTTGTTGCGGTAAATACGGAAGTTTGTCGTGAGCAAGTTCGCTAATGAACTCTAAAATTCTTTTTTTGCTATTAAAAAGGACCGCAGCTTTGCTGCAGTCCTGGCATATAAGTGAGCTTAATTTCATCATATTAGTGTCGAGCAAGCTTCTCTTTGTGTTTAATTACTTGTCGATCGAGCTTGTCGATCAACGAGTCAATGGCGGCATACATATCTTGATGTTCTGTAGAGGCAAATAACTCAGCACCGCTTACGTGTATGGTGGCTTCTGCTTTTTGATTTAATTTTTCTACATCGAGAATGACATGAACATTATTAATATGATCAGAGTGTCTTTCTAGCTTCGCAAATTTGGTATTAATATAGTCTCTTAGTGAATCGGTTAATTCTACGTGACGACCAGTTAAGTTTAGTTGCATAAGCATTACCCTCTTTTTTTGCGTCTTAAATCAAACTTTTACGTTGATTTGACGGTGGAATAGCCAGAGATTCGCGGTATTTTGCGATTGTACGTCTCGCTACTTTAATTCCTTGCTCAGCCAATATATCCGCTATTTTGCTATCACTCAATGGTTTTGCTGAGTTTTCTGCTGCGATTAATTTTCGGATAAGCGCACGGATTGCTGTAGATGAACATTCACCACCGTTTTCGGTGCTTACATGGCTTGAGAAAAAGTATTTAAGCTCAAATATACCACGGGGTGTGTGCATATACTTTTGGGTTGTTACGCGCGAAATTGTTGATTCGTGCATTTCTACCATTTCAGCAACATCATTTAAAACCATTGGTTTCATGGCTTCAGGACCGTGTTCAAAAAAGCCTTGTTGTTGTTTAACAATACAATTTGTTACTTTTAATAGCGTGTCGTTTCTACTTTCTAAGCTTTTAATAAACCATTTAGCTTCTTGTAAATGCGAGCGAATAAACTGGCTGTCACCACTGGATTTTACAGTGCGAGACATTGCCGCGTATTGGCTATTAACACGAATTTTAGGCATGCTATCTGGGTTTAACTCAACAACCCAGCGGCCTTTAATTTTTTTAACTGACACATCAGGAATAACATACTCAGATTCTTCTCTTACAATAGTATCTGCAGGTTTAGGGCTAAGAGTATGTATTAATGTCATTACTTCTTTAAGCTCTTCTTCTTTGAGCTTAGTTTTCTTCATTAATGTACGATAGTCACGAGCAGCTAATAAATCAATATGCTCGGTTAAAATCATTTTTGTTTCATTAATGTAAGGTGTTTCTTTATCAAACTGGTTAAGCTGAATACACAAACACTCTTGTAAGCTACGTGCAGCAATGCCTACAGGATCAAACAGTTGGATGCGTTTTAATACAGCTTCAATTTCATCAAGTTCGACTTCGTTATCATCTTCGTTTTCTTGATTAAAGCTTTCTAAAATCTCTTCGCAGCTTAGTGTTAAAATACCTGAGTCATCGACGGCTTCTACAATAGCAATAGCAATAGCTTCGTCTGTAGGGCTAAATGGCGTTAGTTGTAACTGCCACATTAAATACTCATGGAGCGTTTCAGTAGAGGCGCCTTGGTATATTGATTCGTCTTCAGGCATCGGACCCGATGATGCTGCTGGGGCGGCACTCATGTACTCATCCCAACTAACATCCATAGCCATGTCGTCACTTAGCGTGTCTTTTGCAAGTGCTTCACCACTATCTTGTTCGTATTCGCTTGGAGCATCATCGGCAGATGCGCTAACAGTTATGTCATCTGTATCTGCTTTTTGCTCGTTTTTACCTGCAGCGTCTTCTGAATAGTCTGCTTCTTCAACCTCTAATAGCGGGTTGCTGTCGAGAGCTTCTTGTATTTCTTGCTGGAGATCCAATGTACTGAGTTGCAACAAACGAATAGCTTGTTGCAGCTGTGGAGTCATTGTAAGTTGCTGGCCCATGCGCAGCTGTAGTGATTGCCTCATGTATCTCTAACAATCCTTTTATGTTGTTATAATTAATACTAGCAGATGCTTAAAGACATGGCGTAAATGTTACAGCCTAAATTGCTCGCCTAAGTAAACATCGCGTACTGTTTTATCATTTAATACGTGTTCTGGAGTACCTGATGCAATCAGCTCCCCATGAGAAACAATGTAGGCTTTTTCACAAACATCAAGGGTTTCTCTTACGTTATGATCGGTAATTAATACACCAATCCCACGATTTTTAAGATGTTCTATTATTTTCTTTATGTCTAATACCGAAATCGGGTCAACACCTGCAAATGGTTCATCCAGTAATATAAATTTAGGATCTGCTGCCAGCGCACGTGCTATTTCAACACGACGACGTTCGCCACCCGACAATGCCATACCTTGGCTATCACGAATGTGTTGTATGCTAAATTCATCTAATAATTTATCGAGAGTGTCTTCTCTAGCTTGTTTATTTAACTCTTTGCGCGTTTCTAAAATGGCCATTAAGTTTTGATAAACAGTCAGCTTTCTGAATATTGAAGACTCTTGCGGTAAGTAGCCAATGCCTAATCTAGCACGACTATGCATAGGTAAAAGAGTAATATCGTTATCGTCTATCGATATTTTACCTTTGTCGCTAGGTACAAGTCCTACTATCATATAAAACGTGGTAGTTTTACCTGCGCCGTTAGGGCCAAGTAAGCCAACAATACTGCCAGCTTTGACTTCAAGGCCGACGTTTTTTACAACTTCACGGCCTTTATAGCTCTTTGCTAATAGCTCTGCTTTTAATGTGCTCATGGTTGACCTTTGTCGCTTTTTTTACTTTTTTTAGTCTCGATTGGTACTAAAATTGTGTGAACGCGGTCAGTTGAGTTTTCATCTTTTTCGGCACTGATTAGCTGCTGCTCTATATCGTAGGTAATGCTTTTAGCATTTATTTTTTGTCCCGCTTGCGATACTTGTGCATTACCAACAAGCGTTAAAAAACGCTTAGATACATCATAACGTACTTCGTCAGCACTGGCGCTCATAGTCGTGCCATCTGATTGCTTTTCTTCAAAGTGCGCAGGGCTACCTGTAGCAATTAATAATTGTTTATTATCGCCAAGTTCATCGCGTTTATGTACTTCTAAGCGGTCGGCTGTGATACGGCGGTTACCGTGAATAATTTCAACGTTTTTCTCAAAAATCCCGACATTAGCTTTTAATTGGCCTTCTTGCTTATCGGCGCTTATTGAAATTTGATTTGCAGCCGGTTGCGTGTTTTGCTCTGCAGCACTACTATTAAACGCTAGTATAAGTGTAGGAATAATAAGTGATTTTAATATTTTATTGGTCATAATATATGGTTCGCGTATGGTTAATTAGTTTTATCACTTCGGTTTTTAAGTCGGCTTCTAGGCCTTTACCAGTGATTTTTAAATTGGGTCCAGTGATAATAACGGGTTGCTCCGAACGCATTGTTAATAGCTTTATATCTACCTGAATATTATCAGCATTGATTTTGTCTATCATGGCGTTATCGGTTAAGTTTTTGGCAACCACATTGCCTTCTAAAATTAATTGTTTGTCTTCGTATAATGTTGCTTCGTCTGCATTTATTTGCCACGTTTGCTTTTCGTTATATAAAGTAAAAATAGGTTTTTCAAAAAACGTAAAACCTAATTGTTGATATAGCTCCATTTTAGCCGCAGTGACTTTGTGGCTAATTTTACCTTGTTCGTCATAGGCTGTTTGTTTGAGTTCTATGGCTATGTAATCAGGCTTGGCAATAACTTCAGGCTCAGTCTGAGGCACAATATTTGTTTGTGTAAAATAAGGGTACCAAAGCCAAACCATACAGCTAATGAATAAAACGCTTAATATTATGCGCGCTGCATTCATGAACTAGTGCCTTGTGTAGTCAATGCTTTACCATTTTCAAGCATAAGTAAGTCGGTGAGCTCTCTTACTGCACCAAAGCCGCCAGGCATTTGCGTTACATAGTGTGATAAACGTTTAATAAGTGGATGGGCATCATTTACTGCAACAGCAAAGCCGACTAATTCCATAACGGGCATGTCAGGACCATCATCACCGATATAAGCAATTTGTTCATCGCTAAGGTTGAGTTTGTCTTTTAATTCTTGATAGGCAATGAGCTTATTTTCTTGGCCTTGATAAATATGCTGTACGGTTAAGCTGCTCATACGTTGTTGCACTATTTGTGAATGACGACCAGTAATTACAGCCACTTCAAAGCCACTGTTTATAAGCGCTTTAATGCCAAAACCATCTTTTGTATTAAATGCTTTTAGCTCTTCACCTTGATTACCAAGATAAATACGGCCATCAGAAAATACACCATCAATATCGCATATAAGTAGCTTTACTTTTTTAGCGCGTGCTTTTGCATCATCGCTCAGCGGTTGATAGAGTTCTTCAAATTGCATTTATAACACTCCTGCTTTTAATAGGTCTTGCATGTTTAATGCGCCAATAGGTTGGTTTTTCTCATTGACGACGATTAAGCCATTTATACGTTTGTGTTCCATAATATTAAGCGCTTCAGCGGCTAAAATATCTTGTGTAGCCGTAGTACATGACTTAGTCATAACAACATCTATTTGTGTTGTATGAATATCAATTCTTTGCTCTAAAATACGACGCAAATCGCCATCGGTAAATAATCCCACGAGCTGCTGATTTTCATCAACAATGGCTGTCATGCCTAAACCTTTAGCAGACATTTCAATAAGGGCATCTTTAACTGTTTGTGAAACGCTAATAATAGGTGTATTTGCGCCGCTGTGCATAACATCTTTTAAAGTAAGTAATAAGCGCTTGCCTAAACTACCACCTGGGTGAGATAGCGCGAAGTCATCAGCTGTAAACCCGCGAGCTTCTAATAATGCAACTGCCATGGCATCGCCCATCGCAAGCGTTGCAGTGGTACTTGATGTAGGAGCTAGACCCAATGAACAGGCTTCTTTTTCTACTTTAATACACACATGTACATTAGCAAGGGTCGCCATGGTTGATTGCGTATTGCCAGTCATCGATATCATTTTGGCACCAAGTCGTTTTAAAACCGGAATGATATTTAAAACTTCGCTGGTCTCCCCTGAATTAGAAATAAGCATAACCACGTCATTTTTAGTGATCATCCCTAAATCACCATGACTTGCTTCACCAGGGTGAACAAAAAATGCTGGACTGCCAGTGCTTGCAAGGGTTGCCGCTATTTTATTGCCAATATGACCTGATTTACCCATACCAATGACAATAATACGGCCTTCGCAGTCGTACATTAATTGGCACGCGTTATGAAAGTTTTCATCTACATATTGTGCAATATCACTAAGTGCTTGGCGTTCAACATCTAAAACGCGAAGGCCTTGTTCAATAAAATTTAGCGTTGCCATCATTTACCCTACTTGACTAAAAATATACCCTTGGTAACCCAAAAATGCTATTAGCAATAAGCCGCCTTCTACTCTATTGATACGTTGGGTGCCTCTAAAGTTCAATGACATAATAATAAGAGCAAGTGTTGCGCCAATCATAATTAATACGTCTCGGCTTACTAATGATGGGTCAATGGCAGAAGGGTTAATAATACCGGCAAGTGGTAATACCGCTAGAATATTAAATATGTTTGAGCCAACAATATTACCTAGTGCTAAATCATCTTCATTTTTAAGTACACCTGCAACCGAAGCGGCAAGTTCAGGCAAACTAGTACCGATGGCAATAATTGTTAAGCCAATGACTAAGTCGCTTAAGCCGAAGTATTTAGCAATATCGACAGCCGAACCTATTAAAAAATGAGAGCTAACAGGTAGGAGTATCATGCCGACAACTAACCAAAATACCGCTTTTTTCGTAGGTACATCGTTTGGTACATCGTCGCAGGCTTCTGAGACAAATGGGTCATCTTGGTTTTTTGCACGCATAGATACAATAATTAACCCACCGATGAATACGATAAAGCCAACCAAAAGTGCAACACCTTCATTAAATGAAAAGTAGTTATCTGAGAACACATACCAAGTAGCTAAAGATACGAGCATCACTAATGGCATTTCACGTTTTAATGTACTTGATGAAACTGAAAGAGGGCGAAATAGAGCAGTGATACCTAACACAAGTAAAATGTTTGTAATATTAGAGCCAACAGCATTGCCAACCGCTGTGTCGGTTTTGTTAGCCAGAGCGGCAGAGGCTGAAACCATCATTTCGGGTGCTGAAGAGCCCATAGCTACCACGGTTAAACCAACAATAAGTGTAGGTACACCAAAGTTTTTAGCAAGAGCCGCAGCGCCATAAACAAACCTGTCTGCACTCCAAACAAGAGCTGCAAAACCAAGAATTAAAATAACAAACGAGGTAACCATTGTGTTAAGCCAGTTATACAAAATACGGATGGCGCGAATAGTAACAAAAGCCAAGATGAAAGTATAAATAAAAGAGTAAGGTCAACTAGGTAACAATGCTGCTTTTAAACAGCTAATTTAAAAATTTAAGCCGGGGTTAAGCTGTTTTGAGCGAGTCTTATAATCCTTTTCATGGGTGTATTACAAAATCTTACGAATTGTTTTTTCCATCTTTGACAAAAAAGCTTTAAAATAGGCGCACTAGTGAACATTTTTATGGAGAGCGACTTGTCGCAATCAATAGTAGAAGTCAAGGATGTTAGCTTTTCGAGAGGCAATAGAACTATATATAAAAATATGAGTTTTAGCGTTCCTAAAGGTAAAATTACTGCGATCATGGGGCCAAGCGGAATTGGCAAAACCACTATGTTGCGTTTAATTGGTGGTCAGCTTAAACCAGATTCAGGTGATATTTTATTTGAAGGTGGCAGCATTCCTAAAATGTCTCGTAAAGAGTTATACGAAGCACGTACTAAAATGAGCATGCTTTTTCAAAGTGGTGCGCTGTTTACTGATATGTCGGTATTTGACAATATTGCATTTCCTATAAGAGAGCACACAAAGCTAAGTGAAGACCTTATTCGATTAGTTGTATTAATGAAATTGCAAGCGGTTGGGCTACGTGGCGCTAAAGATTTAATGCCCTCTGAGTTGTCCGGCGGTATGGCAAGGCGTGCTGCACTTGCGCGCGCTATAGCACTTGATCCTGAGCTAATCATGTACGATGAGCCATTTGCAGGACAAGATCCTATTTCGATGGGCGTATTGGTTAAGCTAATTAAGTCGCTTAACGAAGTATTGAGTTTATCGTCTTTAATTGTGACACACGATGTGACAGAGGTAATGAGTATTGCCGATCACGTTATAATTATCGCCGATCAAGGTGTAATTGGTTGTGGTACTCCTGATGAAATGCGCAATCATGAATCTCCTTTAGTTCAACAGTTTTTAAAAGGCTTGTCGGATGGTCCAGTACCATTTCATTTTCCGGCTCAAGCTTATGCAGACGAACTACTTGGAGAAAAAGCATAATGTTGGATTTATTTCAAAAGCTAGGGCATAAAACGCTAGGACGTTTTGCGGCTCTTGGCCGTTCGGCTTATATGCTATTTAGTGCGCTTGCGCATGTTCCTAATTTTAAAAAAGGCACACCGTTACTTGTTCGCCAACTTTATATGGTCGGTTCGCAATCGTTGCTGATTATTATGGTGTCGGGTTTGTTTATCGGCATGGTGTTGGCTCTACAAGGTTACACCGTATTAGTTGGTTATGGCGCTGAGGATAGTTTAGGGCCGTTAGTGGCACTGAGTTTATTGCGAGAACTGGGCCCGGTTGTTACTGCATTACTATTTGCAGGACGCGCAGGTAGCGCATTGACTGCTGAAATTGGCTTAATGAAAGCAACAGAGCAACTTTCATCACTTGAGATGATGGCAATCGATCCGCTAAAACGTATTATTGCACCGCGCTTTTGGGCGGGTTTTATAAGCATGCCATTGCTTGCATTGATATTTTCAGCCGTAGCAATCATAGGCGCTCATTTAGTGGGTGTAGATTGGCTGGGGGTTGATACAGGTAGTTTTTGGTCAATCATGCAATCACAAGTGTCGTTTCAGCAAGACATACTAAACGGTATTATTAAGAGTTTTGTATTTGCCATAGTGGTGACCTGGATTGCGCTTTATAAAGGATATGACTGTGTGCCGACCTCAGAAGGGATCAGCAAAGCAACCACCGAAACGGTTGTTCATTCGTCATTAGCAGTTTTAGGTTTTGACTTTATTTTGACAGCGGTAATGTTTACCAGCTAATAGGGTATAGATAATGAATTCACGGAAATTAGAAATTTTAGTTGGTTTTTTTGTAGCACTTGGCATTTTAGCTTTTGCGATGCTCGCACTTAAAGTTGCCAATTCAGGTATTAGTGGCTCTGGCGAAACATATACGCTTAATGCCAAGTTTGAAAACATTGGCTCATTAAAAGCACGTGCACCAGTAAAAGTAGGTGGTGTTGTAATTGGTCGTGTTGAATCAATTTATGTTCACCCACAAGAATTTTTACCAGTGGTAAACATGACCATTGATGCACAGTATTTATGTCGTTTTTCAGACACAAGCTCAATCTCTATTTTAACGTCGGGTATTTTAGGTGAGCAGTACTTAGGTATTCACCCTGTCATTTCTCCAGATTCGGCTAAACAACGTTGTTTAGGCGAAACAGTGACTGAAAACAAGCAAGATGAAGCAATTGACGATTTGTTTGGTGTGGAAAGTAAAGCACTAGGTGATGGCGATTCAATTACTGACACTAAGTCTGCCATTGTACTTGAAGAATTAATCGGGCAGTTTTTATTCAACCAAGGTAGTGAGTAATTATTATGTTGAAAAAGTTTTTAGCTATTGTAGCAATTGGCACAATGACGCTAACTCAAAGCGTAAGTGCAGCAGATGTGAAATTAATCGATCCAAATAAAATGGTACGCCAAGTTGCTGATAATACATTTGCACGTATTAAAAAAGATCAGCCATTAATTGTTAAAAATCAAGAGCATCTTCGCGTAATCGTTGAAGAAGAATTAATGCCTTATATCGACTACAAATATGCAGCACTTCGCGTACTAGGTAGTGAAGTATCTAAAGTACGTGCAATTACCGACGAAGCTGAAAAAGCCAAAGCAATTAAAGAAATTCAACGCTTTATTGGTGTTTTTAGAGAGTATTTAGTTGCTACTTATGCAGGTGTATTCACTCAATATACAAACCAAAAAGTTGAGTTTGGTGCAGAACAAGCATTTAAAGGCAAAGATGTCGTTGTCGTTAAAACTAAAATTATTGAAGATGGTAAACCTGATATCAGAATCGATTTTAAAGTACGCGAAGACCGTGACGGTGAATGGCGCGCGTACGATATGATTGCTGAAGGTATTAGTTTACTAGATGCAAAACAAAGTGAGCTACAAGGTATTTTGCGTCAGCAAGGTATTGATAATGTAAGTAACCTTTTAGAGCAAAAGAGTCAGCTACCAGTTCAGTTTAGAGGCAGTAACTCGAATGACTAAATTGGCAATAAGCCAAGTTGATGGACAACATTTTCGAGTAAACGGTGAGCTTACTCGAAATTCAATTGGCGATGAACAGCTTCTGAACAACAAGCTATTAACCAAGCATAAAATCATCTATTTCGACCTAAGTGGTGTATCTAGGGTTGACACAGCGGGCTTAGCTTGGTTAATTCACTCTTTTGCAGAATTAAAGCAGCAAGGCATTCGCCTTGAATTGCAAAACCTACCTGAGCAATTGCAAAATTTAATGCAATTGGGTCAGGTTACAACCCTATTTGAGTGAGAGTTATGGAAACTAGCCAAGTCGAAACATTATTACGCGAAGAACTTCAATTAGCTGAAGTACATGTAAAAGCCAATGGTAGTCATTATGAAGTTGTTGCAGTAGGTGAATGCTTTGACGGTTTAAGCCGAGTTAAAAAGCAGCAGCTAGTTTATGGCCCATTAATGAATACAATTTCAGATGGCACAATTCACGCAGTATCTATTCGTGCATTTACTCCTGTAGAGTGGAAGCGTGAACAAAAATTTATTTTACCGCAATAAATAGGGCCTCTTAATGGATCAATTTGTAATTCAAGGTGGTACTTCACTTGCTGGTGAAGTGACTATTTCTGGCGCTAAAAATGCCGCACTTCCTATTTTGTTTGCTTCATTATTAGCTGATGGAAAAAGTACATTTACTAATGTACCGCGCCTTCGCGATATAGTGACCACAGAAGCCTTATTAAAAACTCTAGGCGCTGATGTTAATTGGCACGGCGATACGCTAGTGATTGACGGCGCAACGGTTAATAAAACATTAGCGCCATACGACTTAGTTAAGCAAATGCGTGCCTCTGTACTTGCATTAGGCCCTTTAGTTGCACGTTTTGGTGAAGCTCAAGTGTCTTTACCTGGTGGGTGTGCTATTGGTGCTCGCCCTGTTGATATACATATTCAAGGTTTGGAGCGCATGGGCGCACAAATAAACGTTGAAAATGGTTATATTAATGCCAAGGTAAACGGTCGCTTAAAAGGCGCTGAAATCTTTATGGAAATGGTAAGCGTAGGCGCTACCGAAAACCTATTGATGGCAGCTGCCCTCGCTGATGGTAAAACCATACTTGATAATGCTGCACGTGAGCCCGAAATAATTGATTTAGCTAACTGCTTAATTGCTATGGGCGCTAAAATTACGGGTGCAGGCACTAGCCGCATTGAAGTTGAAGGCGTTGAGCGTTTAGCAGGATGTGAGCACAGCATTTTACCCGATAGAATAGAAACAGGTACATTTTTAGTCGCTGCAGCAATGGCAGGCGGTGAAGTACTTTGTAAAAACACTGACTTTCATTCTCTTGAGCCTGTGATTGAAAAGCTACGTGCAACAAATGCACACTTAGAAGTACATAACGACAGTATTTATCTTGATATGCGCGGCCGAGAACTGAGAGCCGTAAATATTAAAACAGCTCCACACCCAGGTTTCCCTACGGATATGCAAGCTCAGTTTACAGCATTAAATGTAGTAGCGAATGGTAGTGCGACTATTACAGAAACGATTTTTGAAAACCGTTTTATGCATGTACCTGAGTTGCAGCGTATGGGCGCTAATATTCGTTTAGAAGGGCATACCGCAATTTGTGGTGAGACTGAGAGCCTAACGGGCGCGCAAGTGATGGCAACCGACCTACGCGCTTCAGCTAGCTTAATCTTAACGGGTATAGTGGCACAGGGTGAAACGGTTGTTGACCGTATTTATCACGTTGATAGAGGCTATCAGCGCATTGAAGATAAGCTAAGTGCGTTGGGTGCAAATATTAAACGTCGAAGTAGTTAAGTAGATATTTAACTAGCTAAGCTATTTTAAAAAGGTCGGATACGCAAATTGCTATCCGACCTTTTTATTGACGATTTATGAAAGTTGGTATTATTTTTTATTAAAGCTTTGTTTCAAGCTCAGCTACCACCACCATGATTTTTTCTATTTTACCATTCCGGTAAAGCTCAAATTCTATTTCTTTACCTGGTTCTGTATTACCTATTTCTTCCAGCACTTTTTGTGGATTTGCTACCGAAAGCCCTGCAATTTTAATAACAATATCTTGCTCTTCAATACCCGCTTGCCATGCTGGTCCCAAAGGGTCTAAATTAGTAATACGCATGCCAGTAACTGGGGTTAGGCTGTCGTTTACTTCCTTGCCGGTACTATCTACTGCTGTGCCTTCAAAGCCTAAATAGCCGCGCACAACACGACCATGACGAATGAGCTTACCCATTACTTTTTTAGCAAGTGAGTAAGGAACCGCAAAGAATATTCCTTGAATATTCAAGTTCTCACGCGTTTTAAACTGCGCAGAAGTAATGCCGACTAAATCACCATTGGAGTTAACTAATGCGCCGCCAGAGTTGCCCACATTAATAGCCGCATCCATTTGCAATAAGTTATTGTACGGACTGTCTGTAATTTTTTGCTTACCCGTTGCGCTAATAATGCCTTGCGTGATTGTTTGGCCTAAATTAAGCGGGTTACCTATGGCAAGTACAACATCGCCTACACTGGATACATAGCTATCATTTACAGGAATTACCGGGAGGTGATCTGCGTTTATTTTAAGTAAGGCTAGATCAGTAATAGTATCAAAACCAATTAGCTGTACATCAAAAAAGCGTCTGCCATCGGTTAGAATAACCATAATTTGATCTGCATTATTAACAACATGGTAGTTGGTAAGAATATAACCGTCTTGCGACATGATGACGCCAGAGCCTAGCTCTTGTACCGTGTTTTTTCTTTTATAACGAGGTTCTTTGGAAATACTTTCTGAAAAAATAGTAACCACAGAAGGCGCTGCTCGTTTAACTGCATCAGAAAAACTCAAGTGACTCGAACTCATTGCGCTTGGTAGGGGAACATTTGGCAGTAAGGCCGCTCGCATATTAGGGCTGAAAAAAACCACTAAAAAAGCAATACTTAGGCCTGCAAATAAAGGGGGAAGAATAAATTTTATTAGTTTCAGCACGATTTTCTTATTATGTAAGTGAGCAATCTCTTTATGATGACATAAAAAAAATAACAGCGGCAAGTGCCACTGTTATTTTTATTACATTAATAGTGCTATTTATTACTGAATTAAAATAAATATAGACTCACGACCACGTTGCACGCCAAGTACTATATTACCTTTTGTACTGTCGATGATTTTATTCATGTCGCGAATCGTTTCAACTCGTTGACGATTCACTTGCATAATAATATCGCCTTCTTCAAGGCCAACACGGGCAGACGGTGAGCGAGGATCTACAGAAGTAACCTCAACACCTTTATTACTGTTTTTTTGTACATTTTCAAGTGTCGCGCCTTGGAATGCAGGATGCAGCTCTTCACCGGTCGCTGTAACACCTGATGCACCATCAAGAGTTACTTTCACTGTTTTAATTTTACCATCGCGGTAAATGCCTAGTTTTATCTCACGGCCTTCACCTAGCGTAGCAATTTTGCTGCGTAGTTCATGGAAGCCGCTAATGTCGCCACCGTTTATGCTAACAATAACGTCACCAGCTTCAATTCCAGCCTTACTGGCGGCAGTGTCGTCCATTACTTGCATTACATAAGCACCTTGTTTGACATCAAGTTGCTGTGCTTTTGCAAGTCCAGCATCAAGTGGACGACCAGAAATGCCTAACGAGCCTCGACGTACTTCACCATGTTCAATAATTTGATCGACTAGATTTTTCATCATATTAGATGGAATCGCAAAACCAATACCCACGTTGCCGCCAGAAGCACCTAAAATAGCGGTATTAATACCAATCAACTCACCATTGAGGTTAACTAAGGCACCGCCAGAATTACCCTGGTTAATAGCTGCGTCGGTTTGAATGAAATCTTCGTAGCCCTCAATGTTTAAACCACTTCGACCAAGGGCACTAACAATACCTGATGTAACTGTGTGGCTAAGGCCAAATGGGTTACCAATAGCAACCGCAAAGTCGCCCACTCGTAAATTATCTGAGTTAGCGAGTTTGATTTCGGTTAAGTCATCAGCGTCTATTTGTAAAAGAGCGATGTCTGATTCTGTGTCAGTACCAATTTTAGTTGCTTCAAATTCACGGCCATCTTCGAGAGTAACTACCATTTTTTCGGCGTCTTGGATTACGTGGTTATTAGTCACTACATAGCCCTCATCAGCATCAATAATGACCCCAGAACCTAATCCACTAAATTGGCGTTTTTGACTGCGAGGCTGTTGCTGTCCAAAAAAATATTCGAGAGGATCTGCGCGGCGGCGTACTTCTTTAGAGCCTGAAACTTGGATACTTACAACACCAGGAGATATTTTCTCTAGCATGGGGGCAAGAGTGGGTAGTTGTTGACCATTTACTGCAATTGGCATTTTTGCATAAGACGCTACAGGGCTCATTAATAAGCTTGTAGATAAAATAGCTGCGCTGATAAGTGATAATTTCATTTTCATAGTCAGGGGTAACTCCACTTAAGATAAAGCAAAAACAAAAAGGGCTACTTTAAAAGCAGCCCTTTTTGGTTTATTAAGATAAAACAACAAAGCTGTTATATCTAAAGACTATGGGGTCTAAAAAAAGTTCATCAAGATACTTTAGAATGTTCTGAAACTTTATTTTGACCAGCAAATAAACCAGATTCACCCGATACATAATCAGCTGGTTGCGCTGCGGCTGAAGAACGATCTGAACGACGTTCTTTTAAAGACGCTTGTAGTTGTTCTGTTGTTTCTTTAGAAAAATAAGGTTCTGCTGGTGCTTTATTTCTATCTTCTAGAAGAAGTTGGTTTGTTTCTTCAACGTGACTAAGCAGTTGATCATAGTTTTCTTTCATTTTATTTACGAGCTTGCCAGTATTCGCTAAATGATCAGCTACATCTTGACGATACTGCTCTAACGCATTTTCAGCTTGCTCTGCCTGCTCTTTTAATTCATCTTGTTTGAATTGTTTTTTAGTAACAAATGCGCCAATAAAAAATGCTACAACAGCAGCAATAACAATTAAACCTACCCACATAACTGTGCCCATAAAAACTACCCCTTTGGGAAAATAACTAACGAATGCCGATTCAATTATAAATCATACTAAGTGTAATATACCCCGAGTTATGATGCGTGTTAATATGCTTTGCAAATTAAACTGTGTTTTAACTGTAAATAGATATGACTCCTTGGCAAACATACCAACAAGACTTAAAGCGAGATGACTTTGTACACGACGCAGCACAAGAAAATGCTGTGCGCCATTTACAACGTCTATACGATGACCTAACTCAGGCAAAGCCAAAACAAAAAGGTTTTTTTGCTAAGTTATTTAGTAAAAATGAACCTGCGCCTATAAAAGGTTTGTACTTTTGGGGTGGAGTAGGGCGTGGTAAAACTTATTTAGTTGACACTTTTTACGAATCACTACCGGGCACACGTAAAATGCGCGTGCACTTTCATCGATTTATGCACCGAGTGCATAATGAGCTTAAAAAACTAAACAATACGGCTAATCCATTAGAAAAAATAGCTGACACTTTCAAAGCTGAAACAGACATAATTTGTTTTGATGAGTTTTTTGTTCAAGACATTACCGATGCTATGTTGCTAGGTGGCTTAATGGAAGCGCTATTTGCACGGGGTATAGTACTTGTTGCTACATCTAATATAGTGCCTGATGAGCTTTACAGAAATGGCTTGCAGCGTGCCCGCTTTGTCCCTGCTATAGAACTGGTTAAGCTCAATACAGAAATAGTTAATGTAGACTCAGGTATTGATTACCGGTTACGCACTTTAGAGCAAGCCGAAATTTTTCATAGTCCGTTAGATAAAGAAGCGGATAAAAACTTATTTGAATACTTCGATAAGCTATCGTCAGAGCCTGGACAATTAGATGAGCCGATAGAGATAGAAGGTCGTTTAATCAAAACGCGAAAAGTAGCTAAATGCGTGGTGATGTTTGAGTTTAGTGAATTATGCGAAACAGCGCGTAGTCAGGTTGATTACATGGAGATTAGTCGCTTATATAATACGGTGATTATTTCTAACGTAAAACAGCTTGGGCAAACTAATGATGATGCCGCTAGACGCTTTATTGCTTTAGTAGATGAATTTTACGAGCGCCATGTAACTTTAATTATATCGGCTGAAAAACCTATTACCGAACTTTATACCCAAGGTAATTTAAACTTTGAATTTAAGCGCTGTATAAGCCGTTTGCAAGAAATGCAGTCTCTAGAGTATTTAGCTAGAGAGCATTTGGTTTAAATTAGTAGGTAAAAGTGTAATAGGTTAGCCATTAAAAATAAGAGGTGCATATATAGTACTTCTTATTTCTAAAATTTCTTGTGGAAAAAACAACCGGCGAGTAGCAATGTGTTTTAAGTGCTGGTATACTCCCGCGTCTGCCACGTTGCGTTCTATGCCCTCATATAGTCTAGCCACTTGTGAGCGGCGCAAAAGTCTAAAACTCGAAGGGGTTATAGCAAACTTAGAGCAGTAGTTAATATTAACTACTTGTGGTTTTAATTGAAAAACATTGGATTTTTATAAATGAAAACGTTTGTTGCTAAACCAGAAACAGTAAAACGTGACTGGTACGTAGTTGACGCTGAAGGTAAAACTTTAGGTCGCATCGCTACTGAAATCGCTCATCGCCTACGCGGTAAGCATAAAGTTGAATATACACCGCACGTAGATACTGGTGATTATATCATCGTTATCAACGCTGAAAAAGTTACTGTAACTGGTAACAAATTCAAAAACAAAGTGTACTATTCACACTCTGGTTTTCCAGGTGGTCTTAAGTCTACTACTTTTGATAAACTTCAAGCTGCAAAGCCTGAAATGATCATCGAGAAGGCTGTTAAGGGCATGTTGCCACGTGGTCCTTTAGGCCGCGCTATGTACCGTAAACTTAAAGTTTACACAGGTACTGAGCACAACCATGCTGCACAACAGCCTCAGGTTCTAGACATTTAAGGAGCACCATCATGGCAAATCAATACTACGGTACAGGTCGTCGTAAAAGTTCAAGTGCTCGCGTATTCTTACGCCCAGGCACTGGTAACATCGTAATCAACAAACGCTCTCTAGAAGAGTATTTTGGTCGCGAAACAGCACGCATGGTTGTTCATCAAGCTCTTGAGCTAGTTGATATGACTGAAAAATTTGACCTTTACATCACCGTTTCTGGTGGTGGTACAACTGGTCAAGCTGGTGCTATCCGTCATGGTATCACTCGTGCACTTATGGAGTTTGACGAATCATTACGTTCACAACTTCGTAAAGCAGGTTTTGTTACACGTGATGCACGTAAAGTTGAACGTAAGAAAGTGGGTCTTAAGAAAGCGCGTAAGCGTCCACAGTTCTCAAAACGTTAATCTATACGTTATCAAGAATTCAAAAACCCAGCTTATGCTGGGTTTTTTGTTTTCAAATCAAAATGTTTACATTTGCAACTTAATATAAAGTTATTTATATCGACGGTGATACTGGGTGATTGCAGTAATTAATGATGATCAAATTGATTAATAACTGCGTATTAATCAAACGAAAGTTAAAAAACACTCAGATAGCTGCAAAAAAGTTAAATAATTATCGTAATTAGTTTAAATCCATCAGTTAATTGGTGGAATTTTTTGCTACAATTGGCATTGAAGTAAAATGAGTGAGTTTAACCGCACTATGTACAGTTTTTACTGTTTCCTCTTAGTGGTGTTGATCTTGGTCAGTATATTGTTTTTACAGAAGCGTTATTATAGTCGTTCGGCTTTATTCTCGAACCTACTTAATCAAATTTTGATCAAGTTAGTTTTATTCGAGCATAGGGCTTTGAATAACCTTGTTTTAATCAAGGGTTTTAATTATGATCGCTTCTATTTTAAAAATTCGAATAATTAACCTGCTGTAACTGATGTTCTCAATATAGCAAGTGTTGAGAATCATAGTGGAGATAAGTGGATGAGCAATGCGCCTGTAGACAATGGCCGACGTCGCTTTTTAACCATAGCTACCTCTGTTGTAGGTGGTGTTGGTGCGGCTGGGGCTGCTGTTCCTTTTATTGCGTCTTGGAATCCAAGTGAGCGAGCTAAATCTGCGGGTGCGCCTGTAGAAGTAGATATCAGCAAACTTGAACCGGGACAATTAATACGTGTCGAGTGGCGTGGTAAACCTGTATGGGTTGTATCACGGACCCCAAAAATGCTTGAGCAAATGAAAGAACATGAAGGTCAACTTCGTGATCCGCATTCGCAAGAGCCACAACAATTAGAATCATCAACAAATGATTACCGTTCATTACGTCCAGAAATCTTTCTGGCTGTAGGTATTTGTACGCATTTAGGGTGTTCACCTGGCTTTTTCCAAGGTAACTTTAGTGAGAAAGTTGAAGGAACCGATGATGGCTTCTATTGCCCATGTCATGGTTCTAAATTTGATATGGCTGGCCGTGTATTTCAATCGGTACCTGCTCCATTAAACTTAGAGATACCACCTTATACTTTTCTTGATGAGACCACTATTTTAGTGGGCGAAGAAAAAGGGGCAGCCTAATGTTTGGTAAGATTATTGGTTGGATAGACGACCGTATCCCAATGACACGTGTTTGGAACATGCATATTGCACAGTATCCAGCACCTAAAAACTTTAACTTCTGGTACTTTTTTGGCTCATTAGCCATGTTGGTACTAGTAAACCAAATCCTAACGGGTATTTGGTTAACGATGAACTTTGTTCCGTCTTCTGAAGGTGCATTCGCTTCAGTAGAATACATCATGCGTGATGTAGAATATGGCTGGTTATTACGTTACTTGCACTCAACCGGTGCATCAGCGTTTTTCATCGTTGTATATATGCATATGTTCCGTGGCATGATCTACGGTTCTTATCAAAAACCACGTGAGTTACTGTGGTTATTTGGTATGTTTATTTTCTTAGCGCTAATGGCTGAAGCATTCATGGGGTATTTATTACCATGGGGGCAAATGTCGTTCTGGGGTGCACAGGTAATCATCTCCTTATTCGGGGCTATTCCGGTTATTGGTGATGACTTAACACTTTGGATCCGTGGTGACTATGTAATATCAGGTGCAACGCTTAACCGCTTCTTTGCATTACATGTAATTGCACTACCACTGGTTATTGTAATCTTAGTTTTCTTACACATTGTTGCTCTACACGAAGTGGGTTCAAATAACCCTGAAGGTATTGAGATTAAACGTAAGAAAGGCTCAGTAGCTGAAGAAGATAAGCCTAAATTTAAATTTCATGAGTATTACACCGACAAGAAAGATATTGTTGATGCGATACCGTTCCACCCTTACTACACAGTTAAAGATATTGTGGGTGTGGTTGGTTTCTTAATATTGTTCTGTTGGGTTGTGTTCTTTATGCCAGCGATGAATGGCTTCTTTTTAGAAGGTCCAAACTTCGAGGCAGCTAACCCACTTAAAACACCTGAGCATATTTTCCCGGTTTGGTACTTTACGCCATTCTATGCAATCTTACGTGCAATCCCTGATAAGTTAATCGGTGTTGCGGCGATGGGTGCATCGATTGTGGTACTTGCGTTACTACCTTGGGTAGACCGTGGTAGAGTTAAATCGGTTCGTTACCGTTGTGGTTTCCATAAATGGAACATTGCAGGTTTTGTTGTAACTTTCGTTCTTCTAGGTTGGGTGGGTGCAACTCCACAAACTGATATGAAAACGATTATTTCTCAAATCTGTACTGTGACTTACTTTATGTTCTTCGTACTGTTGTTTGTATACAGTAAGAACGAAAAAACTAAGCCATTGCCAGAGAGGTTAACGAAATGATGAAGAAGCTTATTATTGGTTTATTTGCTTTATCAGTAAACTTGTTGCCGAACATGGTTATGGCAGCGGGTCCATCGGTTCCTTTAATGGAAGCGAACAACGACCTTACTGATCAACCATCTTTACAACGCGGTGCAAAGTTGTTCATGAACTACTGTCTTGGTTGTCACCAAATGCAGTATCAACGTTATGAACGTACTTTTCGCGATATCGGTATCCCAACAGAGGTTGGTTTAGAGCAGTTGATTTTTGACGGCTCTAAAGTAGGTAGTCATATTACTAACGCGATTACAAAAGACGATGCAGCAAAATGGTTTGGTGCGGCTCCGCCGGATTTAACTCTAATTGCTCGTGTAAAATCACCAGATTATATTTACACGTACTTAAAATCGTTTTATAAAGATGAATCTCGCCCGTTTGGGGTTAACAACATTGTTTTCCCATCGGTAGGTATGCCTCACGTTCTTCAAGAACTACAAGGTTTACCAACACCTATCACTAAGGAAGTACAAGAGCATGGTCACACTGTGACTAAAGTTATTGCTACCGAAACAGATGGTACGGGCGAATTAAGCATAGATGAATACGACCAAGCGGCTCGTGATTTAACAAACTTCCTTGAGTACGTGGGTGAACCTTCACGTCTTGAATCAGAAGCGCTAGGTATTAAGGTAATAGGATTTTTAATTATCCTGTTTATCTTGGCATTTATGCTTAAGAAAGAATACTGGAGAGATGTTCATTAGGTTGAACATTTTTAAAGGTAATTTTGCAATAGGGGCTTAAGCCCCTTTTGCTGTTTTAGTTATTTAATGGAGGTATAGGCATGGCCGTAGCTGCCAATAAGCGCCCTGTAATGACCCTTTTTTCTGGTGCTAACTGTATGTATAGCCACCAAGTACGTATTGTACTTGCGGAAAAAGGTGTAAGTGTAGATATTCATTTGGCTGAAAAAGATAACTTGCCAGAAGCACTTCACGAAATTAACCCTTACGGTACAGTGCCAACACTGATTGACCGTGAGCTTGGTTTATACCAGGCAAACATCATCATGGAATACCTTGATGAGCGTTTTCCTCATCCTCCACTAATGCCTGTTTACCCGGTAATGCGTGGTCGTAGCCGCTTAATGATGCATCGTATTGATACTGATTGGTACAGCCTAGCTGACAAAATCAGTAACAACACGTCAGATGCTGCTCAAGCTCGTAAAGAGCTAACAGAAGCATTGCTTGCTGTAGCACCTATTTTTAGCGAAGCACCTTACTTTATGAGTGAAGAGTTTAGCTTAGTAGACTGTTATTTAGCTCCACTGTTATGGCGTTTACCAGAGTTTGGTATTGAGCTTAATGGTGCAGGGTCTAAAGAGCTTAAAGAGTACATGATCCGTTTATTTGAACGTGAGTCATTCCAAGCCTCTTTAACTGAAGCTGAGCGTGAGATCCGTTTATAATGACGCCTAATCGTCCTTATTTATTACGTGCTTTTTTTGATTGGATAGTCGATAACGAGTGTACACCGCATTTAGTGGTAGACGCTGGATTTGCAAATGTACAAGTGCCAACACAATTTGTTCAAGACGGACAAATTGTTTTAAACATAAGTCCATCAGCGGTCACACAGTTTTCGTTAGACTTAACCCAACTTAGCTTCAGTGCGCGCTTTGGTGGTCAGCCAATGCAAGTGTATGTACCTCTAGGTGCTGTGCTTGCAATATACGCGCGTGAAAATGGCGAAGGAACAGTCTTTACCGCAGATGAGTTTTTAGAGGACGAAGACGATTTTGTGCCAGAGCTTGAAAGTGTTGATTCATCAGCTGAGTTTATTGATGAAACACCACCAGAAAAGCCTGAGAAGAAAAAAGGCTCTCATTTACGCGTTATTAAATAACAAGTAAATGCCAAAAAAAACCGCTGAATAAGCGGTTTTTTTATGTCTGTATTTTGTGTTTACAAGTATTCAAATACTTTAATTACACGCTCTACGCCAGAAACATTGCGGGCAATATTTACAGCTTGAGTTGACTCAGAGTCAGATACTAAGCCCATTAAAAAAACTTCAGCATTTTCTGTCACTACTTTAATGTTATTACTGCTAATGTCTTTTGCTGTTAGTAGCTGGGCTTTTACTTTAGAAGTTAGCCAAGAGTCGTGAGTTTGTGTAGTAATGCCAGTATTTGAGCCAATACGAATTTGGTTATGTATTTTACGAATACCTGAAACGCCCTCAATAGTGCGCTGCGCTTCGTTTCTCATTTCTTCGTTAGCAACTTGGCCAACAAGTAAAACAATACCGTTAACACTTACAGCGCTTATATTGGCAAATTTTTCAAGACGTTCTACTTCGCTAAGTGCAATACTGGCTTTTATTTCAATATTGTTATCGTCAATTTGAGAGCCAATAGTACGGCGGTCGTTCGCTGCAGTTACTGCACTGGCTGTACCTGCAACAACAGCGGCTGCGCAGCCTTGCAGTAATACAACAGTACCTAAAACAATAAGAGAGCGTTTAAACATAATTTTCATCCTGAGGGAAAAGCGTTAAATCAACAAGTTCGCTTAAACAATGTAAGTTAACTAAATGGGATTCGATAATGCGGCTAGGGCGTTTAGATGGCGATCTAATTTCAACATCGTTAGGTCCAAGTAGGCCTACCAACTCGCCACCATCATCACCAACCATAACTATGACCTTCATATCTTTAGTTAGTGCAGCTTCAACGGCAGAAATAACATGTTTTTCGTTACCGTTTATAGCCAGTACAAGCAATAAATCACCTTGTTGGGCAAAAGCGCGGACTTGGCGAGCAAATGTATCGTGATCGTCTACTTGAGTACTTTGCCCAAGATTAACGTTTTCTTGCGATAGAGCAATTGCAGGTAAGCAGGGACGTTCGGTTTCATAATGATTAACCAACACACCCGCCATATGCTGAGCGAGCATGTGGCAATTTGCAGTACCGCAGCAAATGAGTTTATTTCCGTTGATCAGACTTTGTGCAATAGTAAATGCAGCTGACTCAAGAGCACTAGGTAGCACTTCACCAGCAGCGATTTGAACTTGAATGCTTTCTGTAAAAATTTCTTTAATTGTGTCTTGCATAGCCTACCAATAATTTATCTTTGTATTTGCGTTTAAAATACATTTTTAAGCCAATTAATATTAGGAGATGCTTCTCCTGTAATGGCTACATAATCAATTCTTAGAGCTTGGTTAGTTAAATTTTTAGCTGCTAAGTAATGATAAATACTACGTTTTAATCGAGCTTGTTTTTGTGGACTAAGCGCATAGTTGGCACCGCCACGAGCATTATTTTTGCGAAACTTAACCTCAACGAATATAAGGGTATCGCCTTCTTTCATAATGACATCAAGCTCACCAAAGGGGCAGTAATAATTACGTTCTATGGGTGTTAGCCCTTGAGTAACTAAGTATTTTTGCGCTTCAAGCTCATAATACTGGCCTTTTTCGCGACTATTGTGCCACAGCTCTTTAAACCACGACATGCCGCCCCCTTAATTAAGTTTAATTGATAGTTTGTATGTCACCCGCTGATTGCATAAACAATGGTACAGGGCGTTGTGTTTCTAATTGCACAGGCTTAATGCGACGGTTTGTATATTGAGCCCAGTCGAGCGTGCGTTCTATATGGCCGTTGGTATTAACAGATAACTTACCGCTTAAACCACTATATTGATTGCCTGGCATTACGCTTAACTGCCTGATGTCATGTAATATTGATACAGCATCGTACGCCATTGCAAATAAGCGCTGGCTAATATCTACTTGCTCTGGCCATAACGAATCATACTGCTGGCGTAAGTTATGTTGTTTAATTTGCGAATCGAGCATCCACGGCAATTCAGTGAAGTATAGGCCGTCTAAGTCGCCTTTGTCAGTACTGTCAATTTGTTTACTATGACTTTTAGAGCTGGCATAAAGTGGAATACGATCTGCAAATGTACTTACGTTTACATCAAGGTAAGGTTTAATTAAGCGTGTTTCTATTGCATCACCCAAAATATAAATAACGTCTATATCACTACGCGAACGGGTTTCGTTTTCTACTTCCTGTTTAAATAGTGCTTTAATCGTTTTTATGCGCTCTTTTGATTTATCAACTTCTAACAAGCTGGTAATTGTATTAGGCATATCTTTTTTATCGTTATAAAAACCTATTTGCGGCTTGGTTTCGCTATAGCGTTGCCACTGTAAGTTAAAGTAATCAACCAAGCGTTGGCCATTTGCGTTATTTGGTGCAAGCAACATAGGTTTCTGATAGCCCTTAGTTAAAAAGTGTTCTAAGGCTTGTTGTACTTCGTGCTCAGGGTTTAGTGCAAAGTAATAATGCTGAAGCGAAATTCGCTCACCATCAAAGGTGTTTAAATGTAGTACCGGAGTATCAATAAAAGTTTGTGCATTGGCAAGTTTATCAATATTTGCTTTAAGTAGAGGACCAATTACAAAGTCAGGCTTTATTTCTTCAAGTTGTGCTGCAATTTCTTCTGTACTTAAGTTTTCATCAATAAAAATAGTGTCGTTGATATTTTGCGTATCAAGTGCAGCTAATACGCCAGCTTTAAGGGCATCACCTAAACGTTCGTTAGGGCCCGATTGTGGAAATAACACAACTAAGCGCTCTATATTGATAGGAGCAAGTTCAGTAAGCATTTCATCTTGTTCAGGTAATACAGTAAAAGCCGGATGCCCAATATAGCGTCTGCGCCAATTGTTGATCGCTTGATCTAACTCTACGCCACTACTTGCATATACTTGATGATATAACGCTAGGTTAGCCCACCCTTGCTGAATAACCGAACCACGGTTAAAGCGTTCAAGCGCGTAAGAAGAAAGTTGCTTTAAGTTATCCCACAAATTTTGATTAAGTTGAGGGATTTCTATATTATTTTTTGTTGCTGTTTCAGAGGCTCTAAAAAAGTAGGGGGCAGCTTTTTTAGGAAAATTTTGCGATGCGTAAATGCTGGCCGTTAAAAACTGATGCCAAGCAAAATGCTCAGGTTGAGTCAGTTGTCCGTCTAGCGACTGTAAAATAACCAAAGCTTGATCATTTTTATTCTGTTGTTTTTGTGCAAATGCAATATAAAGACGGTTCTGGATTTGATCAACACTTGCGGTTAATTCAAGCTCATTACCAATTATCTCCAATAAAGGCCAGTTTTGCTCACTAATTGCTGCATCACGGGCGCTATACAATAACTGTATTTTATCGGCACCTTGGCGGTTTTGCGCCAATTGATAGATGGATTGCGCACTGGTTGCCTGATTTTGCAGTGCATTAGTGCGGTTACTTACGTTATCGCTGTTTTTAGTTGGTTTTTCGGTTGTGCTACACGCCGATAACCCTGACAATATAATTAATAGACTAACTAGTTTAAGTCGCACAATGATTTCCCAATACGTTAACGCGATTTGCTTATATTACTGACTGACGCAGGAGACCTCAATGTTAAATGAGGAGAATTCACAGAAAATTGGCACTCTTTACATTGTTGCCACCCCAATTGGCAATTATGACGACTTAAGTCACCGTGCCATTGCGACATTATCGCAAGTTGACTTAATAGCTGCTGAAGACACTCGCCATACCGGCAAGCTACTTAGCCACTTTGGTATTAAGGCAAAAACGTTTGCATTACACGACCACAACGAAAAGCAAAAAGCACAACAAATTATTGATCAACTTAATCAAGGTTTAAATATTGCTTTAGTATCTGACGCTGGTACACCGCTAATTAGTGATCCAGGCTACGCTGTTGTAAATCTATGTCGTGAACAAGGCGCTCATGTTACACCTGTTCCAGGTGCATGTGCTGCAATTACAGCCGTGTGTTGTTCAGGCTTACCAACCGACCGCTTTCAGTTTATTGGTTTTACGCCAGCTAAAAGTAAAGCTCGCCAAGACTTTTTTACCGAAGCTGTTAACTCAGGTATTACCAGCATAATGTACGAAAGTACGCACCGTATTATGGCAAGCCTTGATGATTTAGCACTAGCCCTTGGTGATGAGCAGCAAGTTGTGTTTGCTAAAGAGCTAACCAAAACCTTTGAAACATTTTTTAATGGTAGTGTAAGTGAGCTTAAACAGTTTTTAACTGATGATCCTACCAAGCAGCGCGGCGAAATAGTGCTTATGCTTCCGGGCAAACCAAAGCAAATAGACGATGTTCCGCCTGAAGCGCGCAAAATGCTGGCACTTCTTGAAAGCGAAATGCCAATGAAAAAAGCCTGTGGCGTTGTTGCTGAATACTTTGGAATGAAGAAAAACGCTTTATACAAAACAATTATTGAAGAAAAAGAGTAAATTTTACTGCGCTTGGTATTAGCCTCATGTATACTGCGCGCCGAGTCAGCCAAGATGATCGCTGCCTGTGACTAAAATGATCAGGGGGAGGAAAGTCCGGGCTCCATAGGGCAGAGTGCCAGCTAACGGCTGGGGGGCGTGAGCCCACGACAAGTGCAGCAGAGAGGAGACCGCCAATCTCGATTGGTAAGGGTGAAAGGGTGCGGTAAGAGCGCACCGGGCCGCTAGTAATAGTCGGTTGCAAGGTAAACTCCACTCGGAGCAAGACCAAATAGGGTTCCTTATGGCGTGGCCCACGTTGGAACCGGGTAGGTTGCTTGAGCCATAGAGCGATTTATGGCCTAGACGAATGATTATCACTTTCTTCGGAAAGGACAAAACCCGGCTTATAGGCTGACTCACTCATTCAATAAAAAGCCCGCAGTTAACGCTGCGGGCTTTTTTGTGTTTAAATTTTAGTTAATAAAATTTAAGTATTATTAAATAATATTTTTCCCTTGTTCTGGATCGCGAGATTGCTCTGCTTGTTCACGTATTTCGTCGGTATCACTGCTTACATCATCAAGCGTTTTAGTTTGATCAACAGTTTCATTCTTTTCGTTTTGTATTTGCGATGGTTGTTTTTCCTCTAAACTAGAAGCATTTTCATTAGGGTCGGTGAGTATAATTCTCTCTCGTGCGTCATCAGGCATGCTGATGTTTTGTTTTGTGAACTCATTGACTAATTCGCGCATAAGCTGGGAGGCTACTTTTAATGGACTGTGCTGCTCGCTATTAACCCAAAAATACAAAATGAAGTTAATAGTAGATGAGCCTAAGTTTTTTATTAAAACCTGCGCGGGTGGGTCGCTAAGTACTGCATTTTGTTGATTGGCAATATCGAGGGCGAGGGTTTGTGCGCTGCGGATATCGTTATCGTAGCCAATACCAATTTCTACTTTGCCGCGCATTTTTGGATTGGCAGTCAGGTTTTTAATGGTATTTTTATATACAGTCGCATTGGGTATTTGAATATGATTGCCATCGTAATCAACAAGCGTGGTTGCTCTTGCGGTTACTTTTTTAACAATACCTAATCGGCCATCCACTTCAATTACATCGTCAATTTTAAAAGGTCTTTGTACGCTCAGTAATAAACTAGCAATAAAGTTCTCTGCTATGTCTCTAAAAGCAAAGCCGAGTATTAAACCTATTAACCCAGTCCCACTCATAATAGCAACAGCAAACTGAGTAAGCCCTGCTAAACGTAAAAATAAATATACCCCAAATAAAATTATTAGGGTGCTTATGCTGCGCCTTATGACTAAGTGAACAAGCTTGCTGTCAGTCATATAGTCAATGGGTTTGATTAGTAATCTAGAAAGTGGTCCTGAAATTAAGTAACTGAGTACTAAAAGCATTATGCCGAGTAAAAGAGTGGGTAATATTTGCGCTGTTACGTGAAGTAATTGCACGCCTTGCTCATAAAAGAAATTCCACGAAAGTGTATCAACTTTGATCACGTCAGTTATTGGTGTTGTATTATTTAGCGCTACACTGCTTTTTAGGGTACCGAGCATGGCTTATCTTCCGTGTTAGAGTCATTTATAGATAAATATTAGCAAGTTTGGTACCAAACGCTTATAACTTGGCAAATATTTTGCTGTAGTAACGTAATACAAATATTGAGGTTTAGAATGAAAGAAGCTAAACGAGGACAGCAAGCAGAGCAGCCTGCACATATCCCTTTTATAGGTTGGTGGGATATTGTTAAACGTATTTTTAAGCAAATGAGTGAAGATAACTTATCTATAGTGGCAGCCGGTGTGGCATTTTATGCGTTACTTGCTATTTTTCCAGCCATTGCGGCGATGGTATCAGTGTATGCGTACTTTTCATCCCCAACAGATATTAGTGAGCACTTAAGTAAAATAGTTACTTTGCTTCCACCAAGCACTAGTGAACTGATTTTATCTCAGGTTTCTAGCCTAGCTAAAACATCAAGTGCAAGCTTGAGCTTAAGTGCAATTGGTACACTCATACTTACTATTTGGAGTAGCTCAAAGGGCAGTCAAGCACTTATTACTGCATGTAATATTAGTTATCGTGAGTATGAAAAACGCTCATTTTTTCAGGCTCAACTAGTGCGTTTTTTATTTTCGGTAGGAGCGATTATAGTCGCAATTTTTGCGCTATTAATTATTGGTATTTTACCTATTGTACTTAATTTAGTGGGACTAAAAGAAAGTATAGATTTATTAATTAAACTCATTTCTTGGCCATTATTGGCTTTTACCTTTAATTTTGCATTGGTACTTTTATATCGTTATGCCCCACATCGTAAACCTGCTAAATGGCGTTGGATCACAATGGGGTCGTCTATTGCTACCGTGCTGTGGATTTTGGCATCTATAGGTTTTTCTTTTTATGTGTCGCGTTTTTCTAGTTATAACGAAACGTATGGCTCACTAGGTGGTGTAGTGATCATGTTGATGTGGTTGTATATCAGCGCTTATATAATCACATTAGGTGCTGTTATTAATGCAGCTACTGAGCAGCAAACAGGTAAAGATAGCACTGTAGGGCCGGCTAAAGAGCGTGGGCAGCGAGGCGCCTATGTAGCAGATCACCTCGATGTAAAAAATGAATAGCTATTAATTAGTTAAATTAGTAAGTGCAGTAATTTGCTCTTTAAATTCTTGTGCTGCAGGACCAAGCCTGTCGTTGTCGTTGCACATTAAATATAAATTAAGAGTACGAGTAGTCCCTTGATCTAAATTAAGTGCAATGAGGGTTTGATCTTCAATTAAGTGTGCAATTTGTGTTTTTGGCAGCCAAGCGTAACCTAAATTTTGACTAACCATATCAATGGAGTTGCGTAAGTGGCTTACTGTCCAGCGCATATCTGCACCTAGCCAGCCTTCATTGTGACTGGTGTAGGTTGCTGAATCGCGCACTACTATTTGTCTATGTAGCTTTAAATCACGAAAGTTGAGTTGTTCAGTATGTTGTTGTAATACATGGTCTTTATGCGCAACCGCTATAAATTCTATATCGCATAACGTACTGCAACTAATTCCATAGATAGGAATTGACGAAATGGCTAAATCAACCACTGAGTTATGTAATAATTCGTTTGCACCGGTTAGCACGCTTTCTACTAAATCAATTTTTAAAAGAGGGTAAAGCTCACTCGTTTTAGCAAGTGCTTGATATAAAATAGCGTGTGGAAAAACCTCATCAACAGCTATTTTTAATGTGCTTTCCACGCCTTCGCTTAGTGTACTTGCTACCGATTCTATTTTAGTCGCTTCTTCAATTAAAAACTCGGCTCTGCGTAAAATCAGCTTACCGCTATCGGTTAAAAATGCTTTACGGCCTTTTACTTCAAGCAACTTAATTTGCAAGGCGGCTTCAAGTTTTTGCACAGCATGGTGTACGGTTGACTGACTTTTATGTACAGCTGCGCTTGCGCCTGCAAACCCGCCATGATCCACAACCGCTTTAAACATTCGCCATTGCTCTAATGTTGCTTTTGCCATTTTTAAATCCTGTTACTACTTTATATCTGATTGCTTAACTTGACCGCGCAGACGCATTATTTATTGCGTAACAGTGATTTTTGTCTATTTATTTTAATAAAGCTACTTTTTTATCAGCTAGAAGTGCCATAAAACTGCTTTTATTTAAAGGTCTTGAAAATAAATAACCTTGACCGTAATCGCATCCTGCTTCAAGTAGTAGCTGCATTTGTAATTTAGTTTCAATTCCTTCGGCGATTACTTTTAAGCCCAACTGATGCGCCATAACAATGATGGCTTCACACAATGCAAGTTCTTGGCTGCCTATTTGAATATTATCAACAAAACGTTTATCTATTTTTAAATAGTCGGTGTCCATTTCTTGTAAGTAAGCGAGCGACGAATACCCGGTACCAAAATCATCAAGAGCAAGCTGCATTCCTGATTTTACTATTTCTTTTAGGCGTCTTTGCGTAAGTGCTTCAGGATTAACCATTAAGCCTTCAGTTATTTCTGCGACAATTGACGAAGCAGGTAGTTTTGCTGCTTTTAGCATATCGTACCATTCATCTATGCCACTCTCTGGCGTGGATAATTGCACTGGCGATACATTTACACTTATTTGAAAAGTATCATCGGTTAGTGTTTTTATATCGTTAAGTGTTTGCAAAGCTTGGGCAAATACAAATTGACCAATTGCATTTATTTGCCTGGTTTCTTCAGCAAGTGGGATAAATGCGATAGGGCTAATTAGGCCTTTTTCGGGATGTTGCCAACGAATAAGCGCTTCAGCTTTATGAATATGTAAATCATTTAAAGCAACTATGGGCTGATAAAATAACTCAAACTGTTCAAGTTCTATGGCACTTCGTAAGTCTTTTAATAGCACCATGCGCGCGTGTGCATATTCGCGCATGTCAGCAGAGAAAAACTCAAAACAGTTGCGACCATTACTTTTTGCTTTATACATAGCCTGATCGGCTGCCTTTAAAAGCTGTTCAGTATTTTCACCATCATTAGGAGCGCAAGCAATGCCTATGCTTGCACTAATAAATAACTCTTCGTTTTCAAGATGCAAAGCTGACGATAGACTAAGTAAAATATTACTCGCAATTTGATTAATATGGCGCGTACTTTTAATGTGACTAAATACAATAACAAACTCATCTCCCCCAATTCGTGCCACAAACTCAGCGTTTTTTGCCGACTGGACTATACGCTGAGATACGAGTTTTAATAAGTTATCGCCATAGTGATGGCCTAATGTGTCATTAATATCTTTAAAGTGATCAATATCTAAAAGCATGACAACCAATTGATTATCTGGAGTAACAACATTTGAAAATCGTTGATTTAATCGCTCCTTTAATTCTAAACGATTTGGTAAGTCAGTTAGGTGATCAAAATGAGCTTGTCGCCAAATGGTTTCATCAGCTTGTTTTTTTTCTGTGAGGTCTGTGAATATCGCGATACGACGAATAGGTGCGTTGTTTGTATCATAAATAGTATCGATTGTGAGCCACTCAGAATAAAGCTGCCCGTTTTTTTTACGGTTAATAACCTCGCCTTGCCAGCGGCCTGTTTGCTGTAATTCAGACCACATTTTATTGTAAAAATTCTTATCATGTTTTCCTGATGAAAGAATTGAAGAGGACCGGCCAATTACTTCTTCTTTACTATATAAAGTCGTTTTGCAAAATGCAGGATTTACATCAAATATGATACCCGTTGGATCGGTGATTGCCATGCCTTCACTACTGTTGTTATACACTAGTGAGGCAAGGTGGAGTGCTTCTTCATTTACTTTTCGTTGTGTTATATCTCGTAGTACAACAACGTATTCATTTTTACTTTGCATTGCGCTAATACGTGCTTCAAAGCTGCGTTTAGGATCTGATTTTTCGAGTGTGAATTCTAAATTACTCGAAACATCAAGTTTAGATAACTGCGATAACAAAAGCTGAACATTGCTGTGTGAAAGTATTGATGATAAATGAGGTACTACAGTGCTGTTAGGATTTACTTGAGGCTTAAACTGTCCTGTTATGTTGAGAATATCGCCATGGATGTTAATTCTAACGTAACTATCGGGCAGAGTATTAAGCAAGCTAGTAAGCTCATCATGCTTGTTTTTTAAATTAGCTTCAGCTGTTAACCGAGTTTGCGCCATTGATTTAAAACGCTGATAGAGAGTATTTAGCTCTGGATTATTGGGTTGTATTTTTTGTGAGGGCATCTCGCCCTTAGCCAATACGTTTGTTGCATTTGTTAGATTATTAATTGGGTCAATAATGCTGGTTTTAAGTAGTTTACGTGCAATTAAAGACAGTATCAGCAGCGATAAAATAAACACACCAATCGCTATAAAAAAATTATTATTTATTTGCTTTAAAGCATGCGTAACAGGAAGTGCGATATGTATATTTAAGCTGTTATTACTCGGATCGCTGTAAATAACAGAGTGGTGAAGCATTCGGGCTTCACCTTCAATAGATTTTATTTTTGTTGATGCCTCATTATTAATCGAAGAATCAGTTGCTAATAAAGTCTGTGCAATATTATCGCCAAGCGCGGCCGTTGTAGGTGGATAACGCGCTAAAATTTTTCCGTTAGAATCAGCAATTGCAGCAATAGAGCCTGGCGGAAGTTCAATGTCATTAAAAGCATTGTTCCACCAGTCAAGCGCAACAACGATAACTACAACGCCCTGAATTACATTTTTTTTATTAATAATAGGTAACGCAAAATTAAGGGTGTTTTTTTGCAGACTTCGGTCGTGCTGAAAATAACCTACCGACAATTGGTTACTTTTTAAGGCGTTTTGGAAATACGCCCGATCGGCAATATTAATTGTTTTGGCTAACCCGCTTGTTGTACATATAACAATGCCATTTGGATCTATAATCCCGATATTGGCAACATGTGCGTAAATAGATCTAAATTGATTAAAATAATTAGGGCAGGTCGTTGCTAGATTTTCTTTCTTACTTTCCTCTTTAGCCAAATAACGCGCTAAACGGTCAATATCATCGACTAAGTGCTTTTGCTGTAAAATTAATTGCTTAGCAATATTTTCTACTTTTTTTTCGCTTTGCTCAATAGAGTGATCGCGTTCAAGCAGCAGTGTAAAAATAATTACAGCGGTGCCCGGAATACTTAGCAATATAAGTAAACGATAAAGCTGATGTTTGAGAGAATAAGTAAAAATAACCATTCCTTAGTTTTGTATTTTGCAATAACAATTGTAGCCAAATTCACTCCAAATAACCATAGTAATTATAAGGTTGAAAATGTAACCAATGAATCATTATAGTTCTATTTTTTGGAATGTTAAGGTCGATTTAAAGACATAGTTGTTTTGTTTAATGAATGATTTAATAACCTCATAAACTTATTCTTTAGAGTGAATTAAAAAATGAAAATATCAAAAATACTTACAGCTTATGCAACTCAAGATGGCGATGGTGTGAGCATTAGCCGTATACCTGGGTTTGATGGTAAATATTTAGATCCATTTTTAATGATTGATGAACTTAAGTCAGACGACAAAAAAGATTATATGGGAGGCTTTCCTGAGCATCCGCACCGAGGTATTGAAACGTTTACTTATATTCTGAAAGGTGGCTTTGAACATCGTGACCAAATGGGTAACAGAGAAGCAATTAAAGCAGGCGATGTGCAATGGATGAGTACAGGGCGCGGCGTCATGCACAGTGAAATGCCACTCGCGGATGCTGTAGATGGACTGCATGGCTTTCAAATTTGGATCAACATGCCAAGCGCAGAAAAAATGCGTGATTCACGTTATCAAGATACGACTAAAAACCCAGCTCCGAGTTTTACAAATACGCAAGGTGTGACGTTAAAAGCACTTGCGGGAACGTGGCAGTTCGAAAGTGAAACGCTTACAAGCGCTCTGCAAAGTTTAGCTGCCAATGCGGCGCTCGCTGATATTACATTACCTGCTGGTAAAAGCATTTATTTAGAGCCTCTTAGCCAACAAAAAGTAATGCTTTATATTCATAGCGGCTCACTAATAACGAGCGACAATCAAACAATACCAGCGGGCAAGTTACTTATTTTGGAACCAGGCAGTGACATCAATATTAGATCTGAGCACGGCGCTGGTGTTTTGGTTTTAGCCGGCGATCCCCTTAATCAGCCGATTGCCCATATGGGGCCGTTTGTAATGACGACGCAAGCTGAAGTACAGCAAGCAGTGCGTGATTATCAAAACGGCGAGTTTGGCAAAATTTAACGGTATTTTTAGGAGAGTTTTATGGGATTATTAGTTAACGGCCAATGGCAAGATAAATGGTACGACACCGATTCAAGTAACGGTAAGTTTGAACGCGAAACAGCGCAGTTACGTCACTGGATCACTGCAGATGGTAGCGCTGGAATAACGGGCGAGGCCGGTTTTAAAGCTCAAGCGAACAGGTATCATTTATATGTGTCACTTGCGTGTCCTTGGGCGCATCGAACGCTTATATTTAGAGCGCTAAAAGGGTTACAAGATTTAATTACGGTGTCGGTTGTTAGCCCTGACATGCTTGATAGTGGTTGGGCTTTTGATACGCAAAACCACAGTACTGGCGATGCTTTATTTAATAGTAACTACTTACATCAAGTTTATACAAAAAATAACCCAAAGTACTCCGGGCGAGTAACCGTTCCCGTATTGTGGGATAAAAAGCTCAATAAAATTGTCAGTAATGAGTCTGCCGATATTATACGTATGTTCAATAGTGCGTTTAATGAATTAACAGGTAATAACGATGACTACTACCCTGAGGCGCTGCAACCAAAAATTGATGAATTAAACGCGTTGATTTATCCAAGTATAAATAATGGTGTTTATCGTACGGGCTTTGCTACAACTCAAGATGCGTATGAAGAGGCGTTTAACGATGTATTTAAAGCACTCGATACAGTAGAGGGGATACTGAGCAAACAGCGGTATTTAACAGGGGATAACCTCACAGAAGCAGATTGGCGATTATTCACCACGCTCATTCGGTTTGATAGTGTGTATGTTGGCCACTTTAAATGTAATTTGCGGACAATTGAAAGCTATCCTGCACTGAGCGGATACCTCAGAGAGCTATACCAGGTTAAGGGAGTAGCACAGACAGTTGATTTTTATCACATTAAACGTCATTACTATTTTAGCCATACAATGATCAATCCAACACAAGTTGTGCCAAGTGGCCCAAGTGTTGGTTACTTATCTGATCACGGTAGAAATGTTTAACGTTTAAGCAAACAGCCTAACAAGCCAGCCGTATTTTCTTACCAAGCTGGTTTCGCCTTTCCCTGCTTGTACAGCTGCACCGGCTAAAAAGGCACTTGTTAGTCCCACTTTAGTTGCGGCAAAACGCTTTAGTCTATATTGAAACGCTGCATGATGTTGGCGTTTTAACTCACTGCGCGTATCCGTTTGCTTACTCAGAGCATCAACGTTTTCATTAGGTGCTTTAATTAAGTAGTTAACTAACATAGTAATTTCCTTATAAGTTAAACAGTTGTTTTAAGCTTTTAAGTGTTTTACTAAAGCCAATTTTATTGCTTAGGTAAACCGTATTTTTCCAAAGCCATGCTAAACAAGCAACTTGCAGCAAAGTAGCTGTTGCAATACTTAGCCATACTGACCCAAAAAGATCATATACACCGTATCCAACAGCACCTAGAAATCCTGCCCACAACAAAACCAAACCACTGGCAAAACAGCCTAAAAATATAGTGATCAATGCAAGCGATCTAAGCGATAACCGCCATTCAGCTTTAGCAAGCTGATGGGTGATCTTTCCTTGAGTTTGGTAATCATCCTTGAGCTGCTTAGAGTACTCTAAAAGCTTTGCAATATGATCTTGCCAATCGTCCTTTTGGCTCTGCTGCTCAGTTGTTTGGTTTTGCGCTTCACCATCCTTGGCTGCGCTTGTTTGTGGGTTATTCATCACTGATTACTTACGACGAAATAGTGATGTAATCAGCATACCCGCAGCAAAAGCAATACCCGCGGTTGCTAATGGATTTTCAGAAGCAAATGCACGGGTTTTAGCTGTACATTCACTTAACTTTTCGCGTGCAATAAGCTGTTTTTCGCTTAGTGCTTCTGCTGAACTCGAAGCGCCTTTACGAACACTGCTTTCAGCTGTTGCTGCTTTGCTAGAAAGTGCATCTACAGCATCGTGCGCCGCTGATGTTGCTTTCTCTGTAAGAGGTGATTCAGTATTTGTTAGTTTAACGTCAGGCTTAACATCTGAAGTTGTGTTTGGTTTCGTATTTGTTGCAGTAGCCATAATCAATCCTTAATAAGTTAAAAATTTAAATAGTGATTTAGATGATGCAATGATTAAACCAAAACTGTTATTTATTTTAAGTTATTGAGTTTGTTTGTTTTTGTTGTTTGTATATAACTTTTCGTATTTGGTAATTTAAAGCAAACAGTAACTATTACTACACGGTTAGGTAAATTTTACAAAGGGAGTAAAAATGCTTAAAAAGTTGTAAATATTCATTGGTTATTCAGTAAGCAAAGCGTGTAAACAGAAAGTTATAAAAAACAGAATAAATATTTTTTTCATCACAATCCCACTTTTTCCCACGTAATTCAAACGCTTCGCTTGAGCCCTTATTTTTTCTAGCTTTGGGACTTACTAAAGCTGGTCAGCTTACTTGACAAAATGGCTTGTCAAGCCCTAAACTGGAGCACTGTGGTAAAAAGTGGTTTTTAGTGGATCACACTGGATAAAAATAAACAAAAGTTGAATAAAACAATTTTAAAGTAGGTTTTTTATGTTTCGTGGCGCGAGTTCACTGAGTTTGGATGATAAGGGGCGTTTTGCGGTACCGACTAAGTACCGAGAATCTCTATTGTCTGAAGATCAGGGAACGGTTATTTGTACCGTCGCATTAAATGAGCCGTGTTTATGGTTGTATCCGCTGGCTGAGTGGCTCGAAATAGAAAGCCGTTTAGCTAAAATCTCCAATATGAACCCACGAGCCCGTCGAATGCAGCGTATGTTGCTCGGGAATGCTACTGAATATCAACTTGATAAAAATGGTCGAATTTTGCTTGCGCCGTCACTGAGGGCTCATGCATCACTTGGCAAAAAAATCATGCTAGTTGGTTTGATGAATAAATTTGAAATTTGGGATGAGGCGCGTTGGCACGAGCAAATGCAGCAAGATACTGAGCTTGAAAGGCTTGGCGATTTTGAACCTAACCAAGATTTAGATAATTTTACACTCTAACAGCACAAAAAAAGGCAAATAATAGCTAATGACAGCGCAATTTGAACACGTATCCGTATTAATGGACGAAACCATCGATGCCCTCGCAATTAAGCCAGACGGTATATACATGGATGGTACGTTTGGACGTGGCGGCCACTCTGGACAAATTTTAGCACGCCTAGGTGATGAAGGTCGCCTGCAAGCAATTGACCAAGATCCACAAGCGATACAATCAGCCGAAAAATTTGCTGATGATCCACGTTTTGCGATTGCACATACTCGTTTTTCAAATTTATACGAAGTAGCAGAGCAGAACGATCTCATTGGTAAAGTAGATGGCATTTTATTAGACATTGGTGTTTCGTCGCCACAACTTGATGACGCTGCGCGTGGTTTTAGTTTCATGAAAGATGGGCCACTTGATATGCGTATGGACCCAACAACAGGTCGCAGTGCTGCGCAGTGGTTAGCAGAAGCTGAATTAGATGATATTACCCACGTAATTAAAAAACTGGGCGAAGAAAAGTTTGGTAAACGCATTGCACACAAAGTACTCGAAGTTCGTGAGCACACGCCTATCACAACAACCAAGCAACTTGCTGACCTTGTTGATGAAGCAGTACCGGTAAAAGATAAGTTTAAGCACCCTGCAACACGTACTTTTCAGGCGATTCGTATTTATATCAATAGCGAGCTTGAAGAGATTCAAACAGCGCTACAGTCTGCAGTTAAAGTGCTAAAGCCAGGCGGACGTTTAGTGGTGATTTCGTTTCACTCACTAGAGGATCGTATTGTAAAACAGTTTATTAGAAAACAGAGTAGGGGAGAAGTGTTACCCAGAGGTCTGCCTTTAACTGATGCACAAATAAATAAAAACCTGACGTTAAAAGCAGTGGGTAAGGCTATTAAGCCAAGTACTGTTGAAGTAGAACGTAATCCACGTTCTCGTAGTTCTGTACTTAGGATTGCACAGAGGTTGGGATGAGTAAAAAAGCGAGCTATCGTCAACCCAATTTATTCTTTGAAATATTAAAAGGCCTAGGTGCTAACAAGCTAACCTCGGCCTTGTTGGTTGTGATATTCGCTTCTAGTTTAGCTGTTGTGCAAACAACACATTTAGCTCGTGGGCAACTTATAAAGCAAGATCAATTATTACAAGAACGTGATGAACTCGATTTAGAGTGGCGCTACTTACTTGTTGAAGAAGAATTTTATTCGCAACATGCACGCATTGAAGAAGTTGCTATATCACAATTAAAAATGAAACGACCTACGAGTCAAGATGAGCAGGTAATAATAGTACAATGAGAAATAGAGGCAAAAAACCAGTCACTAATTTAATCACATGGCGCTTTATGCTGGTGTGTACAGTTGTGTTTATGGTGTTTGTAACACTCGTATCTCGCGCTGCTTATTTACAAGTGATAGAACCTGATAAAGCACGTTCAGAAAGTGATAAACGTACGGTACGTGTTGAAAAACTGCATGTGCAACGCGGAATGATTTTTGACCGCAATGGTAAAGAATTAGCGGTAAGTGTGCCTGTGGTAAGTGTATATGCTGATCCTAAAGCATTACATAAATCGCTTGTATCTAAAGTAATCAAACAAGCACGCAAAAGCGGCGAAGATCACTTATCTTTAACTGAAAACACTGTTGAGCTTGATAAGCGTACTGCACTTTATTATAAAAACGATTTACGCTGGCGTGAGCTTGCAGATGTGCTGCGTATTGATCCTAAAAAGATTAATTCTCGACTTTTAAACGATCCTTCGCGTCGCTTTGTGTATTTAAAGCGCCAAGTTACTCCTGCTGTAGCAAATTATATTGGTGATTTACGCCTCCCTGGTATCCATTTACTAGATGAATCTAAACGCTACTACCCTGCAGGTGAAGTTACCGCGCATGTTATTGGTTTTACCAATATCGATGGTAAGGGCATTGAAGGCATTGAAAAGCTATACGAAAACGCTTTAACGGGCGAGGAAGGCCGCCGTACCATTCGTAAAGACGCGCAAGGGCGTGAGGTAGAAGTACTTGACGAGCGTGAACGTGTAGAGCCAGAAAGTATAGAACTAAGTATTGATCAACGAATTCAAGCCATTGCGTACAAGGCCGTAAAATCAGCTGTACTGACTTATAAAGCCACATCGGGCTCAGCTATGGTAGTTGATGTTAAAACCGGTGAAGTACTGGCAATGGTAAATAGCCCTTCATTTAATCCAAACAACTTAAGCGATGCTGCACCTCATAAACGTCGTAACCGCGCAATTACAGATTTGTTTGAACCAGGCTCAACTGTTAAGCCTCTAGCCATTTTGGCTGGGCTAGACTACGGCGCCATTCAGGCAGATGACACGATTGATACCTACCCAGGTTGGATGCGTTTAGGTGGTAGTTTAGTGAGAGATACCCGTAATCACGGCGAACTAACACTGCGCGAAATACTAAAGTACTCCTCAAACATGGGAGTTGCGAAGGTTACTCAGTTAGTGCCTAAAGATTACCTTGTTGGTTTATACCAAAAAGTAGGCTTTGGTAGTGATACTGGAACAGGCATGGTCGGTGAAAGCAGCGGTTTGTTTTATCCAAATCGTCGTTGGTCTGACTTTGAAATTGCCACTTTATCATTTGGTTATGCGATTTCGGTAAGTACTGCGCAAATGGCGCGCTTTTATACCATGTTAGGCGCTGGTGGAGTTAATCGACCACTGACTATTTTAAAGCAAGACAATATACCTGAAGGCGAACGTATTTTTAAACAAAAAGACGTAGAAGCCGTAGTGCACATGATGGAAAGTGTATTTGAAAAAGACGGTACTGCTCGCAACATAAAAGTTGATGGGTATCGTGCAGCTGGTAAAACAGGTACATCTAAAAAAGCCGTAGCAGGTGGTTATGGTGATGAATATGTAGGTTATTTTGCAGGTGTAGCGCCGGCAAGTAATCCTCGTTTAGCCGTGGTAGTTATGATTAATGAACCAGGTGGTGATGTGTACTATGGAGGTGCCACCGCTGGCCCTGCATTTGCAGAAATCATCTCTAACGCATTAAGAATATTAAACGTAGCGCCTGACAAGGAAGAGGTTGCGTACGTACAAGGTAAAGATAACGATGCGTGATTTAAAGGATATTTTAAAATACATCGAAATAGATGCGCCCTCGCAACTGGTAAAACATTTACGCCTTGATAGCCGTGAAGTAACGCCAGGTGATGTATTTGTTGCTATTAAAGGCCATGCACTTGATGGCGGTCAATTTATTAATAAAGCAATTGAAAATGGCGCAACAGCTATTATTGCTGACAGATTATGTGAATTTGAAACAAGTTTTGAGCCACTATATTTAGTTTCGGAGCTTGATAAAAAGCTTCCAGAATTAGCAAGTCGCTTTTATAGCCAGCCAAGTCAGGCTCTTGATTTAATTGGTGTGACAGGTACAAACGGTAAATCGACAACCACAGCAATGATTGCCCACTTAGCGCAATTTTGCAGTACTGATTCGGCTATTATTGGCACTTTGGGTTATGGTCATCCTGATAACTTAATTCCACTGATTAATACCACACCTTCAACGGTTGATTTGCAGCATATTTTGAGCGATTTAAATTCGCAGCATAAAAAGCTGGTAGCCATGGAAGTGTCATCTCATGGATTAGTGCAGCAGCGTGTTGCTAAATGCGCGTTTAAAGCGGCTGTGTTTACTAATCTTTCGCGCGATCACTTAGATTACCATGTTGATATGGCAAGTTACGGTGATGCGAAACTAATGCTTTTCCGTGATTTTGAGCCGCAAGTTGTAGTGCTTAATCAAGATGATTCTCAAGCTGAGCAATGGCTTGAAAAGTATGATTTTAATAACCTAATCTGTTATGGCCGCAAAAACTTAGCCCCTAAGAATGCTCAGTACGTTTATTTTTCTGATGTTGAATATTCAAGTGAAGGTATTTCGGCGCAGTTATCGACTAGTTGGGGTGATATGTCGATTAAATCGCCTCTGTTTGGCGAATTTAATTTATATAACTTAACGGCCGCGATCGCTACATTACTAGGGCTTGGTTATCCGCTTGAGCAATTAGTTTCAGGTTGTGCGCAGTTACAGCCAGTAGTTGGGCGAATGCAAGCATTTAGCCAAGCAGGCATGCCGACGTGTGTTGTTGATTACGCACATACACCCGATGCACTTGCACTTGCATTACAAGCATTACAGCTGCATGTGCCAGGTGGTGTAAGTTGTGTATTTGGTTGCGGTGGCGACAGAGATAAAGGTAAGCGTGCATTGATGGCGCAAGCTGCAGAGCAAAACGCTAATAAAGTTATTATTACCAGTGATAACCCTCGCTCAGAAAACCCTGATGACATTATTGCAGATGTAGCAGGCGGTTTAACCCATCCTCAAAATGCACATTTAGAGGCTGATAGAGCAACTGCAATTCGTTTTGCTATAGAAAATGCTACAGCTGATGACGTTATTTTGATTGCAGGTAAAGGCCACGAAGATTATCAAATTATAGGCGATAAGCGAATCGACTTTTGCGATCGCCGGTATGTACAAGAACAACTAAAAAAAGCAGTAAGAGGGATAACACAATGATCCCAATGGATTTTGATTGGTTAGCTAATGTGCTAACAACCGATTATCAAGGTGATAATCAACACGTGCTTAATATAAATACTGATACTCGTACAGTGTGCGATGGCGAAGTGTTTTTAGCACTGAAAGGGCCAAATTTTGATGGGCATAAATTTATAGCTGAGGCTAAACAAAAAGGCGCTATTGGCGTTATTGTTCAGCACAAAGTTGATGTAGATATTCCACAATTTATAGTAAGCGATACACGTATTGCACTAGGTGTAATTGGCACCGCTGTTATGGCCCAGGTGGCGCCTAAAACAATTGCAATTACAGGGAGTGTAGGCAAAACCACCGTAAAAGAAATGTGTGCGGCAATTTTGTCGGTTCACGGTGATGTATTAGCTACTAAAGGTAATTTTAATAACGATATTGGCGTCCCACTTACGTTATTGCGCTTAGAGCCTCAACATCGCTTTGCAGTAATTGAACTGGGTGCAAATCACTTAGGTGAAATTGCTTACACCACTGCAATGACAAAACCAGATGTAGCCGTTGTATGTAATGTTGCAGCAGCCCACTTAGAAGGTTTTGGTAGTTTAATGGGTGTCGCAAAAGCTAAAGGTGAGATTTTTGATGGCCTTAAAGATGATGGCGTTGCGATTGTTAACTGTGATAGTGAATTTAGCCAATATTGGTTAGATAAGCTTGAAGGGCGTAATGTTAAACGCTTTTCTACAACCGAAAAACTAGACATTTGGGCAGAGAACATCACGCTTGATGCCAATGCACGTGCAAGCTTTACGCTCTGTACTAAAGACAAGCAAGTCCCTGTTACTTTGGCGCTACCTGGCAAGCACAATATTGGTAACGCACTTATTGCGGCTGCACTTACTAGTGAATTTAATGTAACCCTTGAAGAAATAGCCAATGCACTTGCCACTATGGGTGATGTAAAAGGGCGCGTTAATCTAATTGAAGTGTCTGATTTACTCACCGTGGTTGATGATACCTATAATGCCAATGTTAAGTCGGTAAAGGCTGCGATTGACTTGTTAAGTGATATGCAAGGTCACCGCATTTTAGCGCTGGGAGACATGGGGGAGCTAGGTGAAGATGCACGTAAGTACCATCAAGAAGTTGGTGAGTATGCACTTGAGCAAGGGATTGATGAGTTATTTACATTAGGTGTATTAAGTAAATACGCAAGTGATGTGTTTGAACTACCTAATCGCCACTTTTCGAGCCGCGAACAAATGCAGCAAAAAATTCAAGAAAGTATTAATAAAGTGAATACTAAAACAACAATAGTAGTGAAAGGATCGCGCAGTTCTCGCATGGAATTATTAGTAACCGATTTAGTTAATGGCCAGCAACAAGCCATCAATGGAGTATCATAATGTTAGTTTGGCTGGCAGAGTATTTAACACAGTATTTTAGTGGTTTTCATGTTTTTTCGTATTTAACGCTACGTGCCATTTTAGGTATTTTAACTGCGCTAATTATGTCTCTTTATTTAGGACCTAAGTTAATTCGTGGTTTGCAACGTATGCAAATAGGCCAAACAGTTCGAGACGACGGTCCGCAATCGCATTTGTCTAAGTCGGGTACACCGACTATGGGTGGCTTACTTATTTTAGCGGCTATTTTTACCAGCACGCTACTTTGGGCCGATTTATCAAATAAATACGTATGGGCAACACTGTTTGTAATTGGCTCTTTAGGTATTGTTGGCTTTGTTGATGATTACCGTAAAGTTATCCGTAAAGATCCAAAAGGCTTAATTGCTAAGTGGAAGTACTTTTGGCAGTCGGTCATTGCATTAGTTGTAGCTACTGCTTTGTACTTTACCAGTGCACAAGCATCTGAAACATCACTTGTTGTTCCATTTTTTAAAGACGTATTACCGCAATTAGGTTTGTTTTATATCGTGCTTACGTATTTTGCCATAGTAGGTACATCAAACGCGGTAAACCTGACCGATGGTTTAGATGGCTTGGCGATTGTGCCAATTATTTTAGTGGCTTCAGCACTGGCAATTATTGCTTACTTAACAGGTAATATTAACTTTTCGGCTTACTTACATATTCCACATTTACCGCTGGCGAGTGAGCTTGTGGTTGTATGTACTGCCATTGTGGGCGCAGGGCTTGGCTTTTTATGGTTTAACACTTACCCAGCACAAGTATTTATGGGCGATGTTGGCTCATTAGCACTTGGTGGCGCATTAGGTATTATTGCTGTTTTAGTACGCCAAGAGTTACTGCTTATTATTATGGGCGGTGTATTTGTAATGGAAGCGCTATCGGTAATATTACAAGTGGGGTCGTATAAATTACGCGGACAACGCATTTTTAGAATGGCGCCAATTCATCATCATTATGAATTAAAAGGTTGGCCAGAGCCTCGCGTTATTGTGCGCTTTTGGATTATTTCTGTTGTGCTAGTGCTTGCTGGCTTAGCTACTTTAAAGATTCGATAAATGCAGTATTTAAACGAGATAAAAAACAAACAAATAACAGTGCTCGGACTCGGTGTAACCGGTCTGGGCATTGTGCGTTTTCTATTATCTCATGGCCTCACACCAAAGGTCATTGATAGCCGAGTAACCCCGCCGGGGATTGATTGGTTAAAAGAGCACGCGCCAACTCTAGATACCCACTTTGGTAATTTGGATGACGCAGAGCTTTGTTCAAGCGATATGATTATTATAAGCCCTGGGCTTAGCTTAAAAATACCAGCTGTTGCAAATGCAATTAACGCAGGTGTTGAAGTGATTGGCGACGTTGAGTTATTTGCACGTATTAATTCAAAACCGGTTGTTGCAGTAACGGGCTCTAATGGTAAATCAACCGTGGTTACGCTCGCTTATGAAGTGTTAAAAGAAGCCGGCTATAAAGTTGCTTTGGGTGGAAATATTGGCACAGCGGTGCTTGATTTGCTCAGTGATGATTTTGACGTGTATGTACTTGAGTTATCTAGTTTTCAGCTAGATACCACAACGAGTTTAAAACCTGTGAGTGCAACGGTATTAAATGTGTCTGAAGATCACCTTGATCGCTACGACAGTTACCAAGCTTATATAGATTCAAAGCTTAGTATTTATAATTTCGCAGAGCTTATTGTTGTCAACGCAGACGATAGTCAAACACATCCAGTTGAGCGCGGTACGGCTCCTCTAATTAGCTTTGGTGCTCAACAAGGTGATTACCATTTAGCCCAGCACAATGGCGAAACTCACTTTATGGTTAAAGGCGATGCCTTTTTACCTGTTGATACGCTTGCGGTAGTGGGTAAGCACAATTATTTAAATACGCTTGCAGTAATGGCGCTCTTAAGTCCGTTTGAAGTAAGCAAAGAGCAGTATAAAAACGCATTAGGTCAATTTAATGGATTGGCTCATCGTTGCCAATTTATAGCTGAGCTTAACGGTGTAAAGTATTTTAACGATTCAAAGGCAACGAATGTTGGAGCGACCATTGCTGCAATAGATAGTTTAGCTAGTGACGGTGAAAATCTGATTGTTATTGCTGGTGGCGATGCCAAAGGCGCTGATTTAAATGCGCTTAAACCTTACATAGAACAGCATGTAAAAGCATTAATTTGTTTTGGTAAAGATGCAAGTGACTTAGCTGCGATTACCAATAAGAGTTATTTAACTAACAATATGGAAGAAGCCGTTACTTTGGCCAAAGTACTTAGTAGTACAGGCAATATTGTTTTATTAGCCCCCGCATGTGCCAGCATTGATATGTATAACAATTATATGCAGCGCGGTGATGACTTTGTTCAGTGTGTAATGGCAGGGGCGTTATGATTGCTTTTGCCGATATAAGAGACGCATTAACACCTAAGCCTTCGGCGCAGTTATACGATGTACCGCTATTGTACTGCGTAATAATGCTCATTGGTGTTGGTTTTATCATGGTGACCAGCGCATCAATGCCTACCGCAGAGCGGTTATTTGATGACCCGTACCATATTACCATTCGCCACAGCATGTTTTTGGCAATGGCGTTTGTGCTTTTTTGGATAAGCGTTTGTGTGCCAATGGAGTGGTGGAAACGATCAAACCCTTATCTATTAATACTAGGCATGGTGCTATTAATAGCGGTATTGATTATTGGGCGTGAAGTGAACGGCGCTAAACGATGGATACCTATTGGTCCTGTTGGTTTTCAGGTGGCCGAGGCTGCCAAGTTATACTTTTTTAGTTATATAGCAGGCTATTTGGTAAGAAAACGCGAAGAAGTACAAGAAAACATTAAAGGCTTTGCAAAGCCAATTGCAGTGTTTGCTGTGTATGCACTGCTTATTTTACTACAACCAGATTTGGGCACAGTGGTTGTTATGTTTGTAACAACGGTTGGTTTACTGTTTTTAGCTGGCGCTAAGTTATGGCAGTTTTTTGTACTTATTTTAACGGGCGTTGGTTTGGTTGTATTGCTCATAATTGTTGAACCCTATCGTATGGCACGTGTGGTTGGCTTTTTAGACCCTTGGGATGATCCTTTTGGGAAGGGTTATCAGTTGGTGCAATCGCTAATGGCTTATAGCCAGGGGGGTTGGTTTGGTCAAGGCTTAGGTAACAGTGTACAAAAACTACAATATTTACCTGAAGCGCATAACGATTTTATTTTTGCCGTTATAGGTGAAGAACTTGGCTTAATAGGCGTTGTAAGTATTTTAACGGTATTAGCTACTTTAGTATTTAGAGCCTTATTAATAGGTCAACAAGCGCTTAAATGTGGCAAAGAGTACGAAGGTTATTTTTCATTTGCCATTGGTATTTGGTTTGCATTTCAAACCATGGTGAATGTAGGTGCGAGCGCGGGTATTTTACCGACGAAGGGTTTAACCCTGCCGTTTATTTCTTATGGCGGCTCAAGCTTATTAATTATGACGATTGCCACGGGTATTTTATTACGCGTAGATTTTGAAACCAAAATGGCAACCAAACAAGCCACCTCACGCGGAGGTAAGCGATGAGTAAAAAATTAGTAGTAGTGGCTGGTGGAACTGGCGGACACATTTTTCCCGGTATTGCAGTGGCCGATTATTTAAAACAGCAGGGCTGGCAAGTTAGCTGGATCGGCACACCAGATCGAATGGAAGCGAGCGTTGTACCTAAGCACAATATAGATATTGATTTTATTAACGTTAAAGGTGTTCGTGGTAACGGATTAAAGCGTCTTATTAAAGCCCCATTCATGGTAATTAATGCAGTATTGCAGGCGCGTAAGGTATTGAAAGAACAGCGTCCTGATGTAGTACTTGCAATGGGCGGTTATGTTACGGGTCCAACGGGAATTGCCGCAAAAAGTTTAGGTATCCCGCTGGTTATTCACGAGCAAAACGCTGTAGCGGGTATGAGCAATAAACTGCTAGCTAAGGTGGCTACACGAGTATTAGCTGCATTTCCAAGTGCTTTTGCACAGGGTCAAGCCGAGCTAGTAGGTAACCCAGTTCGCCAAAGCGTTATGAATATAGCCAAACGCGATGTATCAAGCCCTATTAATATTTTAGTAGTGGGCGGCTCGCTTGGTGCACAAGTGCTTAATCAAACATTACCAGAAGCATTTAAAGTACTAAATAATACAGCTCCAATAAGTATATGGCATCAAACAGGTAAGGGTCATTTAACTACCGTAGAAGCCGCTTATAAAATGCATGCCTTTACAGGCAGTAATACAAAAATAGCTGAATTTATTGATGATATGGACGCAGCGTATAGCTGGGCTGACATTGTTGTTTGCCGTGCTGGTGCGTTAACTGTTAGCGAAATTGCAGCGGCAGGTAAAATGGCCGTTTTTGTTCCGTTTCCACATGCTGTGGACGACCATCAAACAGCGAACGCACAATATTTAGTGATGGCTAATGGCGCATTATTAATGCCACAAGGGCAGTTTAATAAACAATCAATTGTTGAACTATTAAGCCCGTATTTAGCCCAACCTTCATTAATTACTGAAATGGCTACAAATGCAAAAAAACAAGCCATTTTAGATGCCACAGCAAGCGTAGCAACGCACTGTGAGCAAGTAACAAATAAGAGAAAATAAGTGAAAGAAATGTCAGTACAAGAAAAACACACACGCCCCGCAATGCGCCGAATAGAAACCATCCACTTTATTGGTATTGGTGGAGCAGGTATGGGCGGTATTGCTGAAGTACTCGCTTTTGAAGGCTACCGTATTACAGGTTCTGACATTGCCCACAGCGCTATGACAGATCGTTTAATTAAAGCCGGTGCAGAAGTATTTATAGGCCATCATGAAAATAACGTGAAAGATGCCAATGTAGTCGTTGTTTCAAGTGCGATTGATGAAACAAATCCTGAAATTATTGCAGCTAAAGCCGCAAGAGTTCCTGTTGTTCGCCGCGCAGAAATGTTGGCTGAATTAATGCGTTTTCGCCACGGTATAGCCATTGCGGGTACGCATGGTAAAACAACGACAACAAGCTTAATTGCGAGTATTTATGGACAAGCAGGGCTTGATCCAACCTTTATTATTGGTGGCTTGTTAAATAGCGCAGGTAGTAACGCAAAAGTAGGCAAAAGTGATTTCTTAATTGCAGAAGCTGATGAAAGCGACGCGTCGTTTTTACACTTACAGCCAATGGTCTCGGTGATCACAAATATTGAAGAAGATCACATGGATACTTATGGCGGCAGTCTTGAAAAAATGAAAGACACGTATGTAGATTTCATCCATAACTTGCCGTTTTATGGTTTAGCTGTTGTATGTATTGATTCTGAAGTTGCTGCTGAACTTATCCCGCGCTTTGGTCGCCCAGTTATTACGTATGGCGAATCAAAGGATGCTGATTATCGCATGAGCGACTTTAGCCAATCAGCTAATACATGCACATTTACAGTAACTAACAAGCAAGGTGAGTGTTTAACTGCCACGTTGAATATGCCAGGTAGACACAACGCACTTAATGCAACCGCTGCGATTGCTGTGGCAAAAGATCAAAATATTGCGAATCATGCAATTTTAGAAGCGCTGCAGAAGTTTGAAGGTATTGGTCGTCGTTTTCAACACTATGGTGAATTTGAAAACGAGCGTGGCAATGTGATGTTAGTTGATGATTACGGGCATCATCCTTCAGAAGTTGCAGCAACAATTGCAGCAGTACGTGAAGGTTGGCCTGATAAGCGTTTAGTAATGGTATATCAACCTCATAGATTTTCCCGTACACGCGACTTATACGAAGATTTTGTAAAAGTACTTGCTGATGTAGATCAGTTGCTACTGCTTGATGTGTATAGCGCTGGTGAAGATCCTATTGTTGGCGCAGACAGCAAAAGCTTATGCCGTAGCCTTCGTCAACGTGGCAAAGAGCCGCTGCATGTAGCAACAAATGCAGAGCTTGCAGGCGTTTTGGCCGCAAATTTACAAAATAATGATTTAGTATTAACCCAAGGCGCTGGTAATATAGGTCAGTTAGTTAAAACATTAGCTGCGACGGGTATGTCGATAGAAAAACTTAAGCAAGGTGAAGTATGACTCAGGTAAACACACAATTTGGTAAAGTAGCGGTACTGCTAGGTGGTAACTCAGCAGAACGTGAAGTGTCTTTACGATCGGGTCAGGCTGTTTTAAATGCGCTGCAAAATAGTGGCATTGATGCAATTGCATTTGACCCGCAAAGTCGTTCTTTGTGGGAGTTAAAAGAATTAAATGTAGAGCGCGTTTTTATTGCTTTGCATGGTCGTGGTGGCGAAGACGGAACTGTACAAGGTGCGCTTGAATTTATGAACCTGCCTTACACGGGCAGTAATGTACTGGGTTCAGCACTTGCTATGGATAAAGTACGTTGTAAGCACTTATTTAAATCAGCGGGTTTAAGCACTGCACCTTATGCCGTAGTTGACGCTAAAAAAGGCTTTGATGCTGCAGCTATTATGGGTGAGTTTAAAAAGGTAATGGTTAAGCCATCGCACGAAGGCTCAAGCATAGGTATGGCGCAAGCAAGTACAGCACAAGAACTTGAAGACGCACTAGCTAATGCATTTAAGTTTGATAATCAAGTGCTTGTAGAGCAGTGGATCACGGGACGTGAATTCACAGTTACAGTGCTTGGCGATGAAGTACAACCAGTCATTGAAATGACTACGCCAAATGGTTTTTACGATTACCAAGCTAAGTATCAATCAAATACAACGCAGTATCATTGCCCTGCAGATTTATCAGAGCAAGATACTAAGTACTTACAAGCTATATCGCTAGATGCATTTGATTTAGTGGGCGCAAGTGGTTGGGGCCGTGTTGATGCGATGCAAGACGAGCAAGGTAATTTTTACCTGCTTGAAGTAAATACAGTACCAGGCATGACTGAAAAGTCGTTAGTGCCAATGGCGGCAAAAGCGAATGGGGCAACTTTTGAACAATTAGTTGTTCGCATTTTAGAGCAAACGCTTTAATATGCATCCCCTTTTAGAAAAAGCTCAGGAAATCAAACTGAAACTTAATTGGTCTTTGATTTTTGGTGTGAGCTTTTTTCTGATAGTTGTAATTGGCTTAGTGCAAATTACGACAGGTGTATCGGATTGGTTAGTTGAAAACAAAGATGCTCAAATTAAGCACCTTACAGTGCAAGGGCAGCCTAAATACACAGATGAAACGGCAATTATAAAAGCGATTAAAAAAGCCGATTTAAGTAGTTTTTTTGAACTTGATGTTAAGCATGTGCAGCAGCTAGTTCAAGACTTACCCTGGGTTGCTACCGCTTCGGTGCGTAAACAATGGCCTGATACTATACAAGTATATGTTGTTGAACATGAAGTAGTAGCACATTGGAATAGCGACTTATTGCTCAACCAAAGTGGTCAAGCATTTCAAGCCAGCAGCGATAAGTTAGATCATGACTTACCGCAGTTATACGGCCCAGAAGGCAGCGAAGAAGAAGCGTGGATTGCTTTTAAGCAATTTGATGAAATGCTAAAAGTTAACGGCTTAACGTTAACAAGTTTGGCATTGTCGGAGCGTTTTTCGTGGCAACTATGGCTAGATAACGGAATACGTTTAAATTTAGGACGTAAAGATAAAGCCAAGCGTGTACAACGTTTTATAGACGTTTATCCACGAATGGAACAACGTGCAGATGCACAAGTAGATACAATAGATTTACGGTATGATACCGGCCTTGCAGTCAGCTTTAAGCCAGTGCAAGAAGAACAATTACAAAATAAGAGTAAGGCATGACTAAGTCAGCAGAAAGAAACCTAGTAATAGGGTTAGACGTTGGCACCTCGAAAGTGGTTGCCACGGTAGGTGAAATCACCGCAGATAACAAGCTCAGCATTGTTGGTGTGGGCAGCCAAGTATCTCATGGTATGGATAAAGGCGGCGTTAACGATTTAAACTTAGTGTCTGAGTCTATTCGCCGAGCAATAGACGAAGCCGAGTTAATGGCTGATTGTCGTATTAGCTCTGTGTATTTGGGTATTTCTGGCAAACATATACAGTGTCAAAATGAAAGTGGCGTGGTGGCAATTAATAACACTGAAGTCACTGACGAAGACATTGAAAATGTAATTCATATTGCGCGTTCTGTGCCTATTTCGGCAGAACGTAAAATGCTGCATGCATTGCCGCAAGAATACAGTATCGACATGCAAGAGGGCATTAAAAACCCACTTGGTATGAGTGGTGTTCGTATGGAAGCGCGTGCACACATTATTACGTGCTCAAACGATATGGCAAAAAATATCGAGAAATGCGTTGAGCGCTGTGGTCTTGAAGTCGATCAACTTATCTTTACTGCATTAGCGTCATGTTATTCTGTACTAACAGATGACGAAAAAGAGCTAGGTGTTGCAGTACTTGATATTGGTGGCGGCACTATGGATATCACCATTTATATTAATGGCGCACTTCGTCACTCTGCGGTTATTCCAGTGGCGGGTAACCAAGTTACTGGTGATATTGCAAAAATATTTCGCACACCTATATCACATGCCGAGTCACTCAAAGTACAATATGCATGTGCTAGTAGCCAAATGGCAAGTAGCGAAGACACAATTGAAGTACCAAGTGTAGGCGGACGACCAGCAAGGTTAATGTCGCGCCATACATTATCTGAGGTGGTAGAGCCTCGTTTTAGAGAATTATTTGAGCTTGCGATGGAAGAAATTCGTCGTTCAGGCTTAGAAGACCAAATTGCGGCAGGTCTCGTTATTACAGGCGGAACTGCTAAAATGACTGGCGCGATGGAAGTGGCAGAAGACATCTTCCAAATGCCAGTAAGAATAGGCAAGCCAATCGGGATGGTTGGTTTGACAGACTATGTAGATGATCCTTCGTACGCAACCGCTGTTGGTTTGTTACAATACGGGCGTACCATGCAATCGATGAATGCACAAAAGTCGAAAGCAGAGGATAACAATAATTGGTGGAACCGCATTACTAAATGGTTCCAAGGCGAGTTTTAAGACTCAAGTCGGAGAGTAAACATGTTTGATATAATGGAACAACACAGCGAAGAAGCTGTAATAAAAGTAATCGGCGTGGGCGGTGGTGGCGGTAACGCTGTTGAGCACATGGTTAAACAACAAATAGAAGGCGTGCGTTTTATAGCCGCCAATACGGATGCGCAAGCATTACGTAACTCTGCTGCCGATATTACAGTTCAGCTAGGCACGCAAATAACCTCTGGGTTGGGTGCGGGCGCAAACCCTGAAGTAGGCCGTAAGTCGGCTGAAGAAGATGCAGATACAATTCGTGCCAGCCTTGAAGGCGCCGATATGGTATTTATTGCAGCCGGTATGGGCGGTGGTACAGGTACTGGTGCAGCACCGGTAGTTGCTAAAATTGCTAAAGAACTCGGTATTTTAACCGTTGCAGTTGTAACACGTCCTTTTGATTTTGAAGGTAAAAAACGTGCAGCAGCCGCTGAACAAGGCATTAACGAATTGTCAGAAATTGTAGATTCACTTATTACAATTCCGAACAATAAATTGCTTAAAGTTTTAGGAAAAGGGACTACACTTCTAGATGCCTTCGCTAAAGCTAATGACGTATTATTTGGTGCGGTACAAGGTATAGCAGAGCTAATTACACGTTCTGGTTTAATTAACGTGGATTTCGCCGATGTTAGAACTGTAATGTCTGCAATGGGTACTGCAATGATGGGAACGGCGTCTGCGTCAGGTCCTGATCGTGCACAAGAAGCAGCAGAAGCCGCTATCTCAAGCCCACTACTAGAAGACGTTGATTTAACAGGTGCTAAAGGTATCTTAGTTAATATCACCGCAGGTATGGACATTGCGATTGAAGAATTTGAAATTGTTGGTAATCACGTTAAAGCACTTGCGTCAGAAAACGCAACGGTTGTTGTTGGTGCGGTAATCGACCCAGAAATGACTGATGAGCTACGTGTAACGGTTGTTGCAACTGGCTTAGGCGGCGATCGTCGTCCACAGTTTGGTATTGTTGATAACGGCTTTAAAAAAGCATCAGGTTCTGATGTTGCAAGCACATCAAACCAAACGAGCAGTATGTACGTACCAAGCTTTGCAAGCCAAGATACAAACACTGAAGAAAACACTGCTAAAGCGCAAACGCAAAGCAAAGAAAAAGCGCCTACAACTAGTTCAAGCAGTGCATCAAGCTCTTCAGCACAAAACAGTAAAAAAGCGGATAAATCAGAAGGTGGTGATTATTTTGATATCCCCGCTTTTTTACGTAAGCAGGCTGATTAACATTTAATAATACTTTTGTTTGAAATATGTACAAATATTGAAAGGCAAAAGGATTTATGTTAAAATCCGCCATATAACTGTAACTGATTTAAAAGTGAGCATACCTATGATTAAACAGCGTACGATTGCAGAAGTAGTCAAAGCCATAGGAATTGGACTTCATAAAGGTGAGAAGGTCACAATAACTCTCCGACCTGCGAGCGCAAATACTGGGATTGTATTTCGTCGTGTCGACCTTGATCCGGTTGTTGATTTTGAAACAACACCTGAAGCCGTTGGTGATACGCAGTTGTGTACCTGTTTAATTAACAAAGATGGTGTTCGCTTATCGACTACTGAGCATCTTATTGCAGCCGTTGCTGCAATGGGAATTGATAATCTAATTGTAGAATTAGATAGCTCAGAAGTGCCGATTATGGATGGTAGTGCATTACCATTCATATATCTGTTACAAAAAGGCGGAATTGAAGAGCAAAACGTTGCTAAACGCTTTGTCCGTATTAAAGAAAAAGTACGCATTGAAGAAGGTGATAAGTGGGCTGAAGTTGAACCATATGATGGTTTTCATATCGACTTTGAGATTGCATTTAACCACCCAGCTATCAATGAAAGTCGCCAACGTATTGGGTTGGATATAACAACGCAAAGCTTTATTGAAGAAATTAGCCGTGCGCGTACTTTTGGATTTATGAAAGATATTGAATACATGCATGCAAACAACCTAGCGCTAGGTGGTAGCATGGATAGTGCTGTGGTACTTGATGAGTTCAAAGTTTTAAATCCTAACGGTTTACGTTATAGCGACGAGTTTGTTAAGCACAAGATATTAGACTGTGTTGGTGACATGTTTATGACAGGCCATAATCTTTTAGGTAAAGTAACTGCATTTAAATCGGGTCATGATTTAAATAATAAATTACTTCGTAAAATTATGGCTACAGAGTCAGCATGGGAGTGGGCAACATTTGAAACGCCTGTGACGATGCCTGCACCCGGTCTTGAGTTAGCTCCAGCCTAAAAGCAGTAAAAGAGCAGCTCGAAAAACAGTTATAAAAAATGACGCTAATTAGCGTCATTTTTTTTGCGTGAAATTTAATAGCTCTATACTTTATTATAACTCTAAAAGAGCTTGTAACTGATTTAAACTAGCTACTGTATAGGTTGGCTTTATTCCGTCGGCTAATTGTTCACCAGGGTGTTGTAACCAGCAAGTATCAATACCTGCATTGTTGCCGCCAAGTATGTCACTTGCAGCAGTATCACCTACCATAAGTATCTCGCTTTTATCTGGGTTACCCATTAGCTCAAATGTGTGCTCGAAAATCGCTTTATTCGGTTTTGCTATACCTACAAGTTCAGATATAACTAACCATTCAAACATATCTTTTAAGCCAGTATGCTCAAGGCGTACGGTTTGTAAGCGGGCAAATCCGTTAGTAATAATACCTAATCTAGCATTTGGCTTAAGTTTATTTAAAAGCTCAATAGCACCAGGTAATGGCTCGCAAATTTGCGCCATAGAATCTAAAAAAGCATCGTTTAGCTCTTTTGCTGGCACATTAAGTTTTGAAGCCCACTCATTAAAGCGTGTTACTTGTAAGTAATCTGCGCTAATAGTGCCATTTTGATAATTAACCCACAGCTGCTTATTGGTTTTTTGATAATGAATATAATCGTCTTGGCTAAAATCTACGTTGTAAGCTTTAAACATGCGAGTCATGCCCGCTAAAATATCAAACCTAAATAAGGTTTCGTCTGCATCAAACAATACATAGTTGTACTTCATTAAACTTCCTAAATTAATTTGTTTGGCCGTATAGCTCAGGGTGTAAAAAAGGCGCCATAGCTAAAGTGAGTGCTTGTGTATAGGTACTTTCGCGCGTGGCATGATTGTTGGTAAGTAGACCAATAGCGCCACCTTTTTGTTTAACGTTGGTGGTATTAAATGCTTTGTCCATTACATCGCCAAGTTCTTCACCTTTAAGTAATGCATTATAAAGTACTTGGGGTAGAGGAAGGTTGCTGCTACGCCCTACAACTTGATTTAAGGCATTATCAATAACAACGTAAGCAAAGGTTGCTGCACCATAGCTAAGTTGCTCTGCACCGCCTTCCATTGCAACGTAATAGTGAGCTTGGTGGTGCTTTTTGCAATAATTAACACGGTTTTGCGCGCCAATACGTGTTTCGTCTTCGCCAATAGGCTGATCGGGCACGCCTGAGGGAGCATTCACACCTTCACAGTCAATGATACATTCTGGAAAATACATAGTAAAAATATGTTTAGCGGCATTTATTTTTACAGGATTTTTAGAACCGACAATAATTTTTAATTGTTGTGACATGCTGATCTCACCTTGAGCAAAATCAGCAGTGTACGTGAGTTAGCTTTAACAAAAAAGAGTCGGTAATCAAATAGGTAAATCGAGTGGTGCTAGGTTTTCCAGTGCACGCTTTTTCAAAATAATATCTTTAATTAATGGGGTAAGCACAAGCTCCATAGCCAAGCCCATTTTACCGCCTGGTACTACAAGTGTATTTATACGAGACATAAAACTGCCTTCGATCATCCGTAAATAATAAGGAAAATCAACATCATCAATACCCCTAAAGCGAATAACTACAAAGCTTTCATCAAGAGATGGAATATCTTTGGCGCTAAATGGATTTGAGGTATCAACAGTAGGCACCCGCTGAAAATTAATATGGGTACGAGAAAACTGCGGGGTAATATGATTTATATAGTCATCCATACTGCGCACAATAGAGCCCATAACCGCTTCGCGAGAATGGCCTCGTTCGGATGTGTCGCGTATTAATTTTTGAATCCATTCAAGGTTAATAATTGGAACCATGCCTATTAATAAATCGACATGCTTTGCAACGTCTACATCTTGATCAACTACGCCGCCGTGTAACCCTTCATAAAACAATATATCAGTATTACTATCAAGGTCTTGCCAAGGAGTAAATGTACCCGGTAATTGATTATATGGGACGGCTTCATCAAAGGTGTGTAAGTATCGGCGTAACTTACCTTGGCCTGTTTCACTATAGTTTTCAAACAACGCTTCTAAAGCACCAAAGTCATTTGCTTCTCGGCCAAAGTAACTAATGTGTTTATTTTCTTGTTGTGCTTCACGTACTTTTTTATCCATTTCAGGGCGAGTGTAACGATGAAAGCTATCTCCTTCGATAAAAGCCGCTTCAATATTAAGGCTACGGAAAATATGTTTAATTGCATTGGTTGTGGTGGTTGTACCCGCACCAGACGAACCCGTAATCGCAATAATAGGATTTTTAGCTGACATGTTAATTCTCTTTTTTAGGACCAGGTTTTATAACCAGACTAAACTTAACATTATTTTAAGCCGTTTGGGTATCTTAAGAGTTGACTGACTTAGCTCAAGTGACGTCATCAGCAAATAACGTTATCATGAGGTGCTTAAAATTAAAACGAGAGAAAGCATGAAACTTATTAAACCATTACTTGGGATATTTTCTATAGCAGCGCTTAGCCCAATTATGGCGCAGGCTAGCATGCCAAAAAGCCAAGTATTACTTGCTGATTTAAATACACCTTTCGGGGTACAAGTTAGTCTAGTGAGTGATAAAAACAGTTATAACAACCAACCGCACTTAACAAGTACAGGTTTATACTTTACTCATGAGGTGATTGCAGATGAGCAAAGCCAAACCGATATTGCTTATTATGATTTAACATCAAAAAAAGTTATTAATATCAGTAACTCTCCCGTAAGCGAATATTCACCAACGGTTATGCCAAGTGGTGATGCAGTATCAGCGATTGTTGTAGAGGTAGATGGTAAGCAAAAACTGTGGCAATACCCACTCAAAAGCGAAGATACGCCAAGTCGTATTTTTGATTGGATTGAACCTGTTGGGTACCATGCTTGGGGCGTTCAAAATGATTTAGTAATGTTTATTTTAGGTGAACCTCATACTCTTCAATATACTTCTGTTGCACAAGCTAAGGGGAAAATAGCTGCCAGTAATATTGGCCGAACGCTTATTTATAACAACTCTACGGCTGCATTTTTATTTAGTTACACTAAAAACGAGCAACATATTTTAGCGAGTTTTAATCCACAAGATAAACAAGTTGAAGACCTACTAAGGTTACCTGCTCAAGTTCAAGATTTTATTTTGAAAGATGATGCAACTATCGCTTATGCTATTAAAAACCGCGTTTATCAGCGTAAACTTGATGGAAGTGATGAAGTATCGCAATGGCTTAATTTAAGCACCTACTGCGAAACAAATATAACAAGAATGAGTTACAACAATGAAAAACTCGCTTTTGTATGTGATATAACGCAGTAAAGCAGACAAATAAATTCAGATTTTATTGTGTGTATGCGTTAATCTAATACGCAAATTAACTAATAGGGATTACACGTGGCTTATAGTGCAGACGAGCTGACAGAACAGCTCATTAAATTACAGTGTAGAAGTAATTTTAAGATTAAAAATATTGCTGAGTACATGTTAGTAAACTCTAAAGAAGCATTTTATACCCACAGCGAAAGCGGCAAGGGTAAAATAGTAATTCGCCCAGCATTTGAGGTGTTTAGCGATGACTTTAGTGATATTGATGGCGTAACGCGTGCGCAAGGCTACTTTCATAGCAGCGAGATGACACGCTTTCCTACACGTATTTTTAAAAGTGCTCAGCCTATTCACTACGGTGTGGCGTTTAAAATAAATTCTGAGCAAGCAGCCAAAGACTTTATAGCCAAGCTAACGATGATTATTGGTAACTAGTAAAACATAAACGTAAAAAGCCGCTGAATTTATATTCAGCGGCTTTTGTGTTTTTATAGCTTAATAAACCTAAGGGTTACTTACTTTTTAAGAAGCTATTAACCGATTCAAGTTCACGTGTTTTAAGCGCAATACAATCGTTTGTGCTTTCTTCAAGCTTACTTAATGTACGAGCGTAACCGGCTACATCGGCTACTTTTTCGTTAAAAAAGGTCTTTGTTTTAGCTAAGCTTTCTGCATTACAACTCGCCGTTGTAAAGTACGGTAAGTTAGGAATAAAGAAAGGCGGTAAGCTTGCTGTTACTTTATCGTAGTTACTGTAAACCCAGTCAATAAATAACGCTTGGCGCTCATCTGTGTAACTTTGACCTGACAAAATAGTACGCATGTCAGAGGCTGTTACTTCATCCGTTAAGCTATAAGCTAATACCGCTTTTTGTAATTCAGGTTTGCCAAAAAAGCCCATTGCAGCAAGCATGTTAGTGCGTACTTGTGGATCTTTCGTTGTTTTAAACGTTGTCATGAATTGATCAAGCAGCGCTTTGTCACCATGAAAAGCAGCAAGAGTTAAGTACGTACCGGCTAAGTAAGGGTCTACTTTTTGTGGATCATTTAAATAAACTTGTGTTTGTTCTTTCGCTTTACTGATTACGTTTTGATCTTCACCATCAAAACCTAAGCGTGATACAACGGCCGCACGAAGTTGTGCAATAGCTCCGTCTTCTCCCGCTTTAGCTTCTAAACCATATTTTTTAGCTGCAGGCGTTACTGCATTACGAATAAATTCAGGCCATAGGTCTTTATTGCTATCGTCTTTAAAAGTACGTTGTTGCGATACTAAGTAACCTAGCGCGGTATTTGCTACGCGAGGGTGGCTATCGCTTACGAACACTTCAAGTGTTTGCATTAACTTAGCAGCAGATATAACACCAGCGTCAAGTAGTGCATCAGTAGCCGATAACAACGCTAAGCGTTCACGGTCACTCAGTACGCTTGGCGCCTTTTTAACAAGTGCGCTAAATTGTGCGTCATCCATTACCCAGCGGTAGTAGCCTAGTGCACCCTGATCTGGATAAATCCATTCTGGCTCAAAGTCTAAGTCTAGCGTTTGGCTTTGTTTATTAAGTAATACATTTGCTGTTTTTACTTTATCGCCAGCACCATATTTAATTGCAACCGGTACATTCCATAACTGCTCTGGCGCATCAACGCCTGCATTTACAAAGCGGCTTTGTGAAATAGTTACTTTGCTGCCTTGTTGAGTTACTTTAACTAGTGGGAAAGAAGACTGTTCAATAAACGATTTTAAAACACTCGCTACGTCTTTATTTGATGCTTTACCAAGTGCTTCCCATAAGTCGGCCGCTTCTGCGTTTTTATATGAAAACTCTTTTAAGTAGCTTTGAATACCTTTTTGAAATGCATCTTCGCCAATCCAGTTTTCAACCATAGCAAGTACTGAGCTGCCTTTACTGTAAGCAAGACCTAAACCATCCATAATGTCAGCTTCGGTTTTAATTGGCTTACGAATAGGCTTGGTGCTTAGGCGTGCATCAAGTGCCATTACGTTGTTTTGTGGCAGGTCTAAGTGCGATTCAAACTCAGGGTTAAGCTGCTTAGTAATTTTTGCAGCCATCCAGCTAGCAAACGCTTCGTTTAACCATAAGTCGTTCCACCATTTCATGGTTACTAAGTTACCGTACCATTGGTGAGCAAGTTCGTGAGCAATAATTGATACATTACGTTGTTTTTTACTGCGTGTTGCGGCAGCTAAATCAACCAACAAAATATCTTCTCTGTAGGTCACTAAGCCTGAGTTTTCCATTGCGCCAAATGGAAACTCTGGTACCGCTACTGAGTCTAATTTTTTGTAAACGTAAGGGATACCAAAATACGCTTCAAGTGCGCCCAGTACTTTTGGCATATTTTCTTTTGCGTATTGGGCTAAGTGAATTTTACCTTGAGGGGTAATTACACGACCAGGAATTGGCATGCCTTTAATTTCTAATTCTTCAAACGGGCCAACAGCCATCGCTACTAGGTATGAAGGGATTGGCGGTGTTTTATCAAAAAAGTGTGTGGTCATATCGCCATTAACTGTTGTTTTTAACTCTGGCGTATTTGAATATACTTTTTGTGATGTAGGCGCAGTAATCGTTAACTGAAATGGAATTTTGTAACTTGGCTCGTCAAAAACAGGAAATGCACGGCGTGCATCACTCATTTCAAATTGAGTAAATAAGTAAGGAGTGCCTTGGTCTAATGTTTTGTATAAACCAACACTTTGACGGTTATATGGCGCTGAAAAATCAACTTTAAGTGTGTATTTACCTGGTTGAATTTGTTCATCACAGCTAAATTTAACTTTACCTGTTTTAAGCATTTCATTGTTTAAATCACAGTTTTCATCACCAAGCAGTTGCGCCATTTTAACAGCGTAAGCTACGCCATTTAACTCAATGTATTTTGTTGGCTTTAGTACTTCTAGGGAAATCTCAGTCATCCCTGTGAATGTATCTTGGCTCGGGTCGAGTGTTAACGACACCTGTTGTGAACTTGGTTTTGCGAGTTTTTCAATAACGAATTCGTTAGCGTTTGCAGCACCCATTGCTAAAGCAACGCTCACTGTTAAGAGGCTTTTAAGAAACATAGTGATCCCTAGATTGTTGTTGTTAGAAACTACCCTAAATAGGCTTTTTTATGCTCATATAATTAGGGGGTTAGATATCCTAACAGTTTTTTTAAATAGAGTAATTGATTATAACGGTGACTTTAAGGGGAAATAGTAACAAAGTTTGTCAGTGGCTTTCGCGTGTTATAAAACGCTGCCAATGCAGGTGTGAGTTAATAATACGTATTTGTTGGACAACGGTATTTAATAAGTAGGTATCGCTAAACACATCGTGTGGATACTCGTTAAAACCCATCAAGTAATTAAAAGCGTCTTTAGAGTTAGCTTGTAGGGCGTATATACGCACTTGTTGCTCAAAGTTAAGACGAAGACTGCTTATTGCTGTTTTCATACCGAGTTGATCTACGTTTGGTATATCACATTTTTGCAGATAACCGGCTCGCTCACCTTCGCCTGAAAACCAAATGCGGACTTTTTCACTGTACCTGCCAGTTTTAGCCGGTAAGTCGAACATTAATCGGTGTTGGTTTTGCGATTTGATGAACGTTATATATTCATTAAATCCAGCATTTATAAGTGCTTGATGTACAGGAACTAAGCGAGGTTTTATTTTACCGTGGGTATGAAAATTAAAGCATAAGACGTTTTTTTCAAGGGACAGATCATCAAGCGTTAAATAACCAACCTCATCGCTATAAGCACCACTATAATATGCAATTAAAGGGAGCCAAAAATGCCAGTGTTTTGGTTGCTCTCGTGCAACTTTAAAATCACCGTATATATATCCATTATAAAGAGTGTGCAGTTCCATGGCTGAAAAGGGCCGGCGACCAAGATGGGTTTTCAACGTAATACCTTGAAAATAATGATGTGTTTTATTTTATACCCAACTAGCAGTAGATGCTAGTCGGGTTTTATCCGCTTTTAGAGTAAAGCGTATAAAGTATTATTCACTCAATGCGCGAGCTAAACCTGTAGGTTCAATTTCTGCACATACTTGGTCGTCATTCCAATTGATACCAACAAGTGCGTTATCTTCATTTAAGTCTTCAACCCATGCATCTAAAAATTCATCAAGGTTGATTTCTACTGGGCTGTAATCTTTCCACTCTTCTTTACACTGTGCTTTAGCTGCTGCTTCACTTTCCCAAAGCAGTAGTACGTCAGTTTCGTCAAATTGGTTAGAATCGCACACTACAAAGCCATTATCTTCTGCACCAAGTGCCCAAATTACTTCGCTAACACGTACTTTTTCTACGAAGTTAACTAGTTGTGATTCAATTTCGATATCGCTCATGTGTTTACCCTTTTAAATTAGTGACGAGGATTGGTGTCTATTGCTGCTTGGCGCTCGTCATATTGCTTATGAAAAGCAACAAGCGCTGAATGCTGACTAAAGTCAGCTAATTCGCGAAAGCAAATCCAATCAAGCAGGCAGTATAAACTGATGTTGAGGTATTCACAGCTTTTAAATTCTTCATCGCTTAAATGGGTATTTAAAAAGCTTAATGTTTGTTCAATACGTTCGTTTTGCAGATTAAAAAATAATTTATCGCTTTTGGTGTCAAATCCAGAACGTTTACATAACACCATTTCTACTAACGAATCGTTACAAGCATTTATAGTCGTAAGTAAGTGCTCTTGAGGCCACGTTAGTTTTGGCTGACCTGTTTTTTCAAGTAAATAACGCAATATAGAATTAGAGTCACTAAGAGTTAAGTCGCCATCTACCAGTATTGGGATTTTTCGAGCTGGATTTTTACTGGCCATAGTAGGGCGATCTTGCTCAGAAAATATATCGAGACTTACAAGCTCTAGTTTGCAGCTGTTTTGTTGTGCCCAAATTCTAATGCGGCGCACGTAAGGTGAAGGTACAGAACCAATTAATTGCATAATTACTCCATAAAAAAGCCGCATAAGCGGCTTTTATCAAATGTTACTTACAGTACAGTTAAATTTATTCTGAACGGCTAGTAACTTCAAGTAAATGATAACCAAATTGAGTTTGCACAGGGCCTTGTACTTGATTAATTGGTGCAGAAAACACAACTTTATCAAACTCTGGAACCATCATACCAGGGCCAAACTCACCAAGAGCACCGCCATCCTGACCTGAAGGACAATTAGAATGTGCTTTTGCTAGTTCAGCAAAGTCTTCGCCTTGCTCAATTTTTGTTTTTAAGTCTAAGCATTGTGCTTCACTGTCTACAAGTATATGTCGTGCGCTTGCTACTGTCATAAAATCTCCCGAGTATAGTGTGGTGTTTTTTTAACCGAATTGAAATATCATTCTAGTTAGTTTCAACTAATTGTACCAGTATAAACTTATTTATCAGAAAACGCAGTTTCAATTGCAGTAATCATTTGCTCTGAATTAGGTGCCACTTTGCTGTTAAACCGTAAAACTGTTTTACGATCAGCAGACACTAAGTATTTATAAAAGTTCCAATTTGGAGAGCTAGTTTGCTCATTCAAATATTTAAAAATTGGATTTGCTTCGCTACCACGAACTTTGCTGGTGGCAAACATGGGAAAAGTTACACCATAATTTACAAAGCATACTTTCGCTGTTTCTTTTTCATTGTCTTCTTCTTGAAAAAAGTCATCAGAGGGGAACCCTAATACGACTAAACCTTGCTCTTTGTATTGTTGATATAGCGCTTCAAGGCCTTTAAATTGATATGTAAAACCACAATTACTTGCCGTGTTTACTATTAACAAAGGTTTATTTTTAAATTGGCACAAGTTAATAGATTCTTTTGAGCGAAGCTTTCGTATATCTACATTAGTAAAATCTTGACAGTCTTGGGCAGAGGTTTGGTTAATAGTTGATGATGTTTCAGCTTGGAGTGAAGCATTAATAAATAAAGCCATTAATCCTATTATAATTTTTTTTAGCATTACATTACCTAAAATTTACGATTGTTTGATTGGATAATCATACGCTAATATGGAACAAATTGATCAACCCTCTAATGACCTATGACAATCCGTTTAGCAACTATTAATGATCTTAATGAAATTGTAGCCATTTACAACGAAACTATTGCAGGGCGAATGGTAACTGCAGATACGCAAGAAGTGAGCGTTGACGAAAAGCGTGACTGGTTTAATAGCCACAACGATAAAAGGCCTATTTACGTTTACTGCGAAAATAACCAAGTACTTGCTTGGGTAAGTTATAAATCGTTTTATGGGCGCCCAGCTTACGACGGCACAGTAGAAATGAGCATTTACATTACCAGTAAAGCGCAAGGTAAAGGGCTTGGTAAAAAGCTAATGATATTTGCTCAAACACAAGCTAAGCAATTAAATATTAAAGTATTACTCGGCTTTATTTTTAGTCATAACTTACCGAGTGTTAAATTGTTTAAGCATTTTGATTTTGCAATATGGGGTGAGTTGCCAAGCGTTGCCATAATGGATGATAAGGCGTATAGCCTTACTATTTTTGGAAAACATCTGGAATAAATTATTTTTCATAATGTTGTAATATTTTTTTACAAAATAAGACGAAGGGTTTATGCCAATTAAATAAAAATAGTCTACGCTATTAACATATTAAGTTTATTAATTTGAAGTGTAGCTTGATGATTCGAAAAATATTAATTGTTGATAGTAGCAGTGTCATCGCAATGCGTGTGAAAGTGCTTTTAGAATTAATAGGATGTGAAGTCGAATTAATTCATTTCAGCATGCTAGACATGTATACCAATATAGGCGACTACGACTTAGTTGTTGTTGCCCATGGTGTGCCTGTTGATTCTATAAAACCGCTTGTTAGCCAAGTAGCGCAAGAGCGTTTTATGCTGCTTGCTCCAAAAGCACAAAGTGGTGAGCAACTAACTGCGTTTAGTGAGCTAAATCATGTTGCGCCTGACGCAACCGTGATCTACCCATTTTTTTCTAATAAAGAAATTACTTCTCTTTTAGAGAGCCTACTAGAATTAGGCTCTAATCATATTTTGCAATTACCCGCTATTTTACTCGTCGATCATGTTCCTGAACGCCTCGAAAAAATGAAAAATAGCTTGATTGGTGCTCATATCGAGACCCATACAGCAACCACCTCTGCAGAAGCTTTAGAAATTACGAAAGAAAAGCAAATCGATATACTAATAAGTGATTTTGTTTTAGATGACGGAACCGGTTTAGAAATTTTTTCAAACTTAAAAATAATGCAACCACATTGCCGTTGCTTATTATTTACCTCACGTCCCGATCAAGTTTCAATGATTGAAGCTATTCGTCAAGGTGTAGAAGACGTACTTATTAAGCCATTGAACGACAGCTCATTATTACAATCAATACATAAACTGTGGCAAACAGAGTTATTAAAACGCCATAACGCAGAACTTGTCGAAAGGCTACAAGATACGGTTGATGCCCTGATTGAAAAAGACAGCCTACTTCAGGTTATTTATAAGCATACGCCTGATGCAATTATGTTGTTTGAGAAATGCGGTAGAGTGATAGAAGCTAATGATGCTTGTTTAAAACTATTTAACTTACCGTTTAACGAACTAGAAGGTAAATCAGTATTTAGCTTTTTAGATGATGATTCAACGTTAGGTATTAAAAATAAAATTTCGACATTAAATAGTAATCGCCAATTTAGCTGCGACTTACGTTTATCTAAAACTGCAGGGGGCTATATACCGTTAGTGGGATCTTTTAATGAGATAGATCACCATGGCGAAATAGCACTTGCCGTAATATTTAAAAATGTAACTCACCTCAAGCAAAAAGAAGATTTACTACTTGAAGCAAAAGATATCCTTGAAGAGCAAGTAAGAGCGCGTACTTCACAACTCGAGCACGCTAAAAACGTGGCTGAGGCTGCAAACTTAAGTAAATCAGAATTTTTAGCAAACATGTCGCATGAACTTCGAACACCTATGCACTCTATTTTAAGCTTTTCACGTTTTGGTTTAAGCAAACTAGAAACTGGAGATTTTGCAAAAGAGAAACTCATTAAATACCTATCGCGAATAGAGAGTAGTGGTGAGCGTTTACTGTCGTTACTAAATAATTTACTCGACCTATCTAAGCTAGATGTGGGTAAGTTTCCATTTAATCCTCGTCCATATAATTTAGCGAACATTATAAAAACAAGTATTGATGATGTATCTGGTACGGCAATGGAAAAAGAAATTGAGGTTGTATTTACCGCGCAGCCATTACCTGTAATTGCGCAATGTGATGAAGAGCAAATAAATCAGTTACTTCGAAACGTATTAGGTAATGCACTTAAATTTAGCGAACCCAAAAGTAAAATACGGGTAAATTTAGAGTCAGATAATAAGCTTGCTACTATAGAGGTTACCGATAATGGGGTCGGTATACCAGAAGATGAGCTGGAACATATTTTTACTAAGTTTGTACAAAGCAGCAAAACAAATAGCGGTGCCGGTGGTACCGGATTGGGCCTTGCATTGTGTAGAGAGTTTGTGTCTTTACATCAAGGTGAGATCACTGCACGTAACAACGAAAATGGTGGTGCAACTATATCTATACAGGTGCCATTAGAAATAAATCTAGATGATCATTTGGCTGAAGAACAATTAATACAACACAGTAATTAATTGCTAGTTAGCATACCAAGTAACTTTTTTTGAGAATTTGAATGGATGATAAATTATGGCCTTAACTAAAATACTTGCCGTTGATGACGAACCCTTTAACCTTGAAATTATTGAGGAAATTTTAGAGGAGCTTGATTTTGAATTACAAGTAGCAACAAGTGGTCCTGAGTGTTTAAACATGGTTGAAGGCTATATGCCTCAGGTTATATTGCTCGACGTAAGTATGCCGCAAATGAACGGTTATGAAGTATGTAAGGCACTTAAAGCAAACCCAAATACAGCACACATTATTGTTATGTTTGTGTCTGCTCGTGGCACAGTTGAAGAACGCATGGAAGGCTACTCGGTTGGTGCAGAAGACTATATTGTAAAACCCTTTGGCCATGATGAACTTAAGTCAAAGCTTAAAAATTTAAACCAAGTACTTGTTGAAAAACAAAGCCTTGAAAAGCAAGTTGAAGATGCTACATCAACTGCATTTAATGCCATGGCTAACAGCAGTGAAATGGGGCAGATAGTTAACTACGTTGAAAACATAGGTTTTATTAACGACCCTCAAGAGCTAGGTAAAGCGCTTATAGATTGCCTACAATCTTTTGATTTGCAAAGTAATATTGAGTTTAGAGAGAACGATGAAATTAGTCACTTTGCATTAAGTGGCGTGTGTTCACCTATTGTGGTGGAGCTATTTGAAATGCTTAAAAACAAAGGGCGTTTACATGAATTTTCGCATCGAATTTTAGTTAACTATGAATTGATTAGCTTACTTATTTTAAATATGCCTGATCACGATCCAGATAAGCACGGGCGTATACGCGACCACGTATGTTTTATTGTCAGTGTTACCGAGCAGCAACTACGCGCCATCATGACTAAGAAAATGCTTGAATCACAACAAGCAAAACTTAATGCCGTAGCAAGTACAGTTCACAGTAAGTTTCATGGCTTAATTAGCTTATTGAATGACAACCGTCAAAACAACGAAAAAGTGTTTAAACAGTTACAAGAAGAGCTCGAAGAACGTATCCCATCAATGGGATTAGATGAAGATCAGGAGGTGTTTATTTATAAAAAAGTAGATGAAACTATCCAAAACTCAGTGGCCAGAGAGGAGTCTGTTAAACAGGTAAAAGCAGCTTTTGCTGAAATTGAGCAAGACCTGTCATTGCTTTTAAAGAGCTAAATATACTTAATTAAATAATGTTACTTTAAGGCTTACTCCAACTGCATTATGCATCTCTGGGTAAGCCTTTTTCTACGATTCTGATTAACCTAGCCGTTTTACGAATTTGTAATCGTTGTTTATCGTTTTGTTGAGCAAGCGCCCATTCAATATGTTCTAAAACAAGCTCGCTGCATATTTGGCTTTTATCTTGTAGGGCATGAATAATAGCCGGGCTAAACTCTGCATTACCTAAACCGACCGCTATATTACGTAACCAACGTTCGTGACCTATGCGGCGAATAGGGCTGCCTTCGGTATTTTTTAAAAATGTAGGCTCATCCCAAGCAAATAGCTCAAGTAAATCTTTATTTTTTAATTGAGTACGAGGATGAAAATCATTTTCATCCGTTATTTGTCCATAACGATTCCAAGGGCATACCAACTGACAATCATCACAACCATATATACGGTTGCCTAATAAAGTTCGGTATTGTTCGGGTATGGGTCCTTGGTGTTCTATCGTTAAGTACGATATGCATTTACGTGCATCAACAACGTAAGGCTCTACAATTGCACCTGTTGGGCAAAGAGTAATACAAGCAACACATTTTCCGCAGCCTTCAAACGTGTTCTCTGCATCTATTGGTAGGGGTAAATCAATAAATAGCTCGCCTAAAAAAAACCATGATCCTGCTTCTTGATTAATTAATAACGAATGCTTACCGCGCCACCCTAAACCGGCTTTTTCGGCAAGTTGACGCTCAAGTACCGGGGCTGAATCTACAAACGGCCTAAAGCCATATTCGCCAATTTCTTGCTCTATTTTTTGGCCAAGTTTTTTTAAACGATTACGCATTAATTTATGGTAATCACGACCCAGTGCATAACGACTTATGTATGCTTTTTCTTTATTTTTTAAGGTTTTTGCAAAGCCAGCATCGGGAGGGAGATAATTCATTTTTACGGATATAACACGCTGTGTACCAGGTACTAATTCAGCAGGGCGAGCGCGTTTCATGCCGTGAGCAGCCATATAATCCATCGAGCCGTGGTAGCCAGCATCAAGCCAGCGTTGCAATTGGGCTTCGTGCTTAGATAGGTCAATATCAGTAATACCTACTTCGCTAAAACCAAGCTCTTGCCCCCAGGTTTTTATTTGTAGGGCTAATTTTTCATAGTCTGGGGTAGGGTTGCTCACACACTTCACACACTTAAATTAATAGCTGCGTAATTTACCATATTTCTCTGAGCCCGAAAACGCTTCTTAGCGCACGAAGCGCTTTAACTGTTGTTGGGTCTGTAAGCTTAACTGTTGAGATTGCTCGCTATCGGCTAATGCCGTATCTATTTGCTGTTTAGCTTGCTCACCTAAAGCTACTATTTGCTCTACCGATTGGTGAGTATTAGTTTGAGTGCCCTCAAGCATATGTACAGCACTGGCTATTTGTTGTAGTTGCTGTTGGTTGTGCTCAAACTCACTAAGCATTTTTGTAAAACCCTCACAGGTTGCACTAATTGAGCTTTGTGCATTATTGGAGTGAGTCATTAATTGCTCTGACTCTTTATTTGTCTCGTTTACCAAATCATTCATCTGATTTATAAAGTCGCTTATTTGCCTAGTTGCGCCACTTACCTTTATTGAAAGTGTGCGTACTTCGTCTGCAACTACGGCAAACCCTCTGCCAGCTTCACCCGCTCTAGCTGCTTCTATTGCGGCGTTAAGGGCTAACAAATTAGTTTGATCAGAAAACTCTTCAACCATTTTTAAAATACTACGAATGTTTTCACTGTTTTCTTTCAGTCCCGCAATTGTATTTGAAAAGCTACCCAGCATATTAGTAATAAGTTTAACCTGCTCCACTAAAGCAGCGAGCTCTGATGCAGAGAGTTTTACAAAGTTAAGGTGTTCATTATTAACGTTATGCACGTTATCTGTATTATTCACAATGTTTTGTAAGCTTTGGGTTATTTGCATACTGGCATTAATAATACTTTGGCTTAATTGTATTTGTTGCTCACTTGATTGCTCAGTATTTTGCATTGATTGGGTGACTTGTGTATTACTGTGTGCACTAGCTTGAGCACTGTTATAAGTTGTGCTGAGTAACTCACTTAAATGGGCAGTAAATATATTATATTGTGTACTTAAATCTTTAAATTCGTCATACGAAAAGTGAGGAAGTTTTGCTGCTAAATTTGCATCTTGTTGGTTTATTTTTATCAAAGTATCGCGCATAGCGGTAACAGGGCGAACAATTAAAAAACGCATATAAAAAAGAGTAAAAATAAAACCAGATATAATAACAAGCGTAAGAAGCCAAAATAGCCCTGTACTTTGCTGTTGTTCGCTTAAGCTCTGATGCAGCCAAAATAACGTAATTGCTTGGAACAATAATACAAAACTTAAATTACCGACTATTTTACGCGTTAACGTAAAAAAGAATGTTTGCTCTATATAGTTATAAATTTTCATAAAACTACTCATTATGCTTAAGCCCTACGATTCTTATTTTAGTTAGGGAGGTGTTAGTTAGCTTTTTTGTAACGATAACAAGTAAGCTTTGGTTCGCGCTGGGTAATTTGTAAAAATTCCGTCTATGCCATACTCAAGCATTAGCGCTATATCTTGTTCTCTATCGACCGTATAAGCATAAATCTTTAAGCCTCTTTTTTTTGCATCATCGGCAAAAGCCTTATTTATAAAGGTTTTATCTGCATGTACGCTATAAGCGTTTAAATCACTTGCAAACTTTGCATAGTTAATTGGAATAGAAGAAGTAAGGGCGCCTATTTTAAGCCATGGTAGCTTGCTTTTAAGCCACTGTAGTTGATGATGATCAAACGATGATACTAAAATATTTGCTTTCGATATTTTGTTAGCTTCAATGTTTTCTTCAAGTTGAGCCACAAACCTTTCTAGTTCAAATGTATGTTTAAGCTCAATATTTAATAAATATTTATTATTATTCCAATCAAACAACTGCTGAAGAGTAGGAATTTGTTCACCATTTCCAGCATCAAGTTTAGAAAGTTCATGTGCCGTAAAGTTACTCACCCTACCTTTACCGCTGGTGGTTCTATCGAGCCATGAGTCGTGTATTAACATGTAATCATCGATGGAACTTTGAATATCTACTTCAATACCATCAACACCTACTTTTAACGCTTCTAAAATAGCGCTTTTGGTGTTTTCAGGAAAATCCCCACTGGCACCACGGTGTGCAAATACTTTCATTGTCGAGCCTTTTTAGTGATTGACCACGTTTCAAAACAAGCGGCACTAACAATAAGTGCTCCACCAACTAACGTCATAACAGTAGGACGTTCATGAATAATTACTATAGCCAGTATGGTGCCATAAAGTGGTTGTAAGCAAGAAATTAACCCCGCAGTTGCCGCTGATAAATGCTTTAAACTTGCTGCAAATAATGAATGAGGTGTAGCCGTAAAGATAACACCTGCTATGGCAATTAAAATTAGGTCGTGATTACTAACCTCATATACCGGCACTTCTATAAATGCGCACAGCATAATGCTTGCCACTAAGGTTTGATAAAACATAGTTTGCGGGCCACCATATTGGCTAAAGTAGCGCTTATGGGTAATGTTTCTGATTGAAAAAAACAATGCCGATATAACACCTGTTATTACACCCAAGGTTACATCGTCGCCTAAGTTTGCACTTGGTACTAATAAGTAAATACCTAAAACAACCACCGCTGCACTTATTATATCTTTTGCTTTTGGCCTGCTTTTATTAAATAAGGGTTCTAAAAACACCGTCATTACGGGGTAGCTAAAAAATGCCAGCATTCCAATAGTTATACCGGCCATTTGCATACCAGCAAAATAGGTAACCCAGTGAATACCCACCGCAACACCTAAAAATAACGCAATAAGGTAGTCTTTAGGTTTGTTGAGTTTAATTTGTTTTTTTTGAAAATACAGCATGGCTAAAATAGCCATTCCTGCAATTGCAGTTCTGTAAACGGTAATATCTAAAGCATTTAAACCAATAAGCTTGGCAAATAGAGCGGTTCCGCCAAAAAGTAATACCGCTATGTGCAAATAAATTAAACTTTGCTGCTGAGATTGCATTTAGTTTCCTTGTTGTACTTTTTGAACATATTAACATTGCTTAAAAATTCTTAAGATGAATTTTTTTATCGCATGACAAATGTCATAAAAGTTGATGACACTTCACACTCTTATTATTTTTATACGCTGGCATAGTTACCTTACTCAACAGGGGATAATTATGAATTCTTTAATTTTAATCAGCTTAACTATTAATGAAGTGCTAGAGGCGTTAAGTTTTACGATTACGTACGCAGATTGCTTTATGCTGGCATGCATTTTTATGTTATTTATATTTATTAATAAAAATAGTCCTATAAGTAAAAATAATATGCCTGAGGTATTAGTATGAGCTCGCTTAACTCCTTTTCTCAACAAAGTGATAAAGGTTTTTGGAAATATGGGCATTTAATTTTTACAGGCTTTTATTTACTCCCACTAATAATTAATTTTGCGAGCTTTACTGCTAACCAAATAACGATGTCTTTAGCCTTTTATGTTGCTTTTATTCTTTTATATGTAAAAGCAATAAACTGCAAAAGTGCAGGGGTGACCAAGTTGTTTGTAGCCATGCTATTAATTTGTTTTTGCGCCACTTTTTACACCACAGGTACTCCTACTTTATTTGGCTTTGCAGCCTACGTAGCAGGCTATGCATACAACTACCATCAAAGAATTTATGCTGCACTCGCGATTATATCTACGGTTTTATTAAGCGCATATATTGGTGATATAGGGAAGGTTCAATACTTTTTAGCCGTTGCTTTGATTTTATGTGCAGCCTTATTTAGTTACGGTATTGCAGCTAAAAGAGAGAGCCTGTACAAAAAACGTGAGCAAGAAAGCGCTAACCAATTAGAGCAATTAGCAGCAATTGCTGAGCGTGAACGGATAGCCCGCGACTTGCATGATATTTTAGGCCATTCACTGTCATCAATTGCTTTAAAAGCTGAGCTTGCAAATAAATTAAACCAAGGTGAGCGTTACGCTCAAGCAAATAACGAAATTGCACAAGTGGCCGATCTGGCAAGGCAGTTACTTAGTGATGTAAGAAGCGCCGTTAGTGATTTAAAACAGCTTAACCTTGTTAGCCAAGTAGCACAGTTAAAACAAAGATTAATAGAACAAGACTTTAACGTTTCATTTAATGTGGTTTTAAATACTCTACCCGCTAAAGTAGAGGGCATCGCCGGCCTTATAATTAAAGAAGCCGTTACCAACTTGCTACGCCATAGCAGCACAAAAAATTGCGAAATAAATATAGAACAAACAGCGCTGCAACTACTCATCACCGTTATTGATCGTGCACCGTGCTCCACATTAAATTCGGGCAATGGCCTAAATGGTATTAAAGAGCGAGCAGAGCAACTCAATGGCAGTGCAACATTTACCTGTGGCGATATTTTTACTTTAAATGTAATGCTACCAATTTCAGCTAAGGATTTACAATGATCAGAGTGTATTTAGTGGAAGATCAAGCGCTTGTGCGCGACGCAGTAGCAGCATTGTTAGGACTCGATTTTAATATTGAGATTATTGGGCAAGCAAGTAATGGGCAAGATGCACTTAATGCAATTGAGGCGCTTGATAGTGATTTACATCCCGATATAATTTTAACCGATATAGAAATGCCAACCATGAATGGTATAGAGCTGAGTGAAAAAATAGCCGCTAAGTTCCCCGCTATAAAAATGGTTATTATGACCACATTTTCTCGTGCGGGTTATATTAGGCGAGCGCTTACGGCAGGTGTTAAAGGTTTTATTTTAAAAGAAGCACCCAGTGAAGAGCTAATAAATGCGCTTAAAAAAGTAATGCAGGGGCAAAAAGTAATTGACCCAGAGCTTGCTATTAATGCACTAGACGACTCCGACCCGCTTACCGATAAAGAGCGAAAAGCGCTTAAACTTGCAAGCGACGGCCTTAAAACAAGCGACATAGCCAAGCAGTTATTTATAAGCGAAGGTACTACACGTAATTATTTATCAGACGCTATTGCTAAGTTAAACGCCACTAACCGTATAGATGCTGCACGTATAGCTAAACAAAAAGGATGGCTTTAAATAGTGGGTTTATAAATTATAAGCAAAGTATTACTTATAAAAGTAACGAACAGCGCTTAAAATTAGCTTAAAATTAGCTTAAAATTAGCTTAAAAAGCGTTAAAAGAGGGTTTAATGGCAAATCTAATAGAACTAACAACTAAAAATAACACCGCTATACTCACCATGAATACCGCTGAAAACCGCCACAATCCAGCGTTTTTGGTTGAGTTTAATTTACACCTTGACCACATTGAAGCAGATCAAAATATTAAGTCAGTTATTCTAACGTCCTCGAGTGACAAAAACTGGTCATTGGGCATCGACCTTCAATGGATGTCTAATCCAAGTATTTTACCTGCTGCAATTTCTGACTTTATGATTCAAATAAGTGACTTGTTTAAGCGCATAGTTACTTTTCCTATGCCTATTATTGCTGCGTTAAACGGGCATACCTATGGCAATGGTTCGGTGCTTGCGTGTGCGTGCGATTTTAGATTTATGAAGTCAGATAAAGGCTTCTTTTGTTTTCCTGAAGTGGATGTAATGGTGCCGTTTGTACCGTCGATGTTTCCTATAATTAATAAAGCTATTTCGCAAACATTCTTTAATCGTTTAGCTATGTCAGGAGAGCGTGTTGGTGCACAGCAGTTGCTAGACAATAAAGTGGTTGAAGCTGTGTTTGCAAATAACGATGAACTACAAGCAGGTGTACTTGAGTTTGCCCAGCAGTTTAATAAAAACCGCTGGATTTACGCTCAAAATAAATCACAAATGAATAAGCAAATTTTGCTTACAATGAAAGAAGAAGACCCAAGCTTTATTGATAATATAAGCAAACTGCTCTGGAAAAATCTACAAAAAAAATAGTATAAGTCTTAGTATTGCTACTAGATGAAAACACTTTGCAGTTAAGGGGTCGTTAAGCCCCATTGCGCTAGATTTTTAAACTATACAGCAAGATAAACAGCAAGGTAAAAGTGCTTTCTTAAAAGTTTAATCGCTTTTACCTGTCTCATTATAACTATATGGGTTAAAATACCTACATAACCAACTAACAAGATAGTGAATGTCAAACCAAGATCCAAATCTCAGTCGAGAACAAGAAAAGTACGAAAACCCAGTCCCTAGTCGTGAGTTTATACTTACTCACCTTCAAGAGCGTTCAAAACCTGCTAACTACGCGCAATTATGTGAAGAACTAGCAGTAAACGATGACGAACGCCAAATAGCATTTAAACGCCGCCTTCGCGCTATGGAGCGTGACGGACAGCTGTATTTTAATAAATTTAAATGCTATGCCCTAATTGACGAAGCCGGTTTAACCAAAGGCAAAGTAATAGGCCACAGAGACGGTTTTGGCTTTTTAGAAGTTGAAGGCGAGAGTAAAGATTGGTTTATTGCTAAGCACCAAATGAATATGGTGTTACATGGCGACATTGTACTAGCTAAAGGCACTAAACGTGGCTCTGGCTCAAAATGCGATGCACGTATTATAAAAGTGCTTACTAACGAGCGCGCGCCAATTGTTGGCCGTTACTTTGTAGAGCATGGTGTTGCCGTTGTGGTAGCTGAAGACCCGCGCATAACGCAAGATATAATGATTTTACCAGGCAACGAAAACGGTGCCCGCCATAACCAAATGGTGCAGGTTAAAATTACTCAAAATCCAAGCCGTAACATGAACGCGGTAGGTAAAATTATTGATGTACTTGGTGAGCATTTAGCCCCAGGTATGGAAATCGAAGTCGCACTGCGCAATCACGATATTCCACATGTATGGCCAGAAGAAGTTGAAGCACAAGTTGCTCACCTAGGTGAGTTTGTTGAAGACGCTGACAAACAAGGCCGCGTAGATTTACGTGACTTACCACTTGTAACTATTGATGGCGAAGACGCTCGCGACTTTGATGACGCCGTATACTGTGAACCTAAAAAATCGGGTGGCTGGCGCTTATGGGTTGCCATTGCCGATGTATCGCATTACGTAGGAATGAACACGCCGCTTAACAAAGAAGCAATTTTGCGTGGTAACTCAGTGTATTTTCCTGAGCAAGTAATTCCGATGCTACCAAAAGTGCTTTCTAACGGATTATGTTCGCTTAATCCAAAAGTAGATCGCTTATGTATGGTTGCCGAAATGACCGTATCGAGCGCGGGTAAACTTTCGGGCTATAAGTTTTACGAAGCGATAATGAACTCGCATGCACGTTTAACTTACACCAAAGTAAATGCCATTTTACAAAACGACGAAAAACTACGCGAAGAATACTCAGCCGTAGTGCCACATTTAACTGACTTACAGCAAATGTATATGGCACTTAAAGCTGCACGCCAAGACCGTGGTGCCATTGAGTTTGAAACCCTAGAAACACGTTTTGTATTTAACGCTCAGCGTAAAATAGAATCAATAGTGCCTGTTATTCGTAACGACGCGCACAAACTGATTGAAGAATGTATGATTTTAGCCAACGTATCGGCGGCTAAAATTCTTGAAAAGCACGAAGCAAGCGCGCTTTATCGTGTGCATGACGAACCAGACAGCGAAAAACTAGGTAACTTTACTAAGTTTTTAGGCGAGTTAGGTATCGAAAGTACATTAAGCGACGAGCCAACGCCAAAAGAAATAACCCAAGTATTAGCGCGACTAGGTGACCGCCCAGAAGCCGAGCTTATTCAAACTATGCTACTGCGTTCAATGAAACAAGCTGTATATCAGCCAGATAACATTGGTCACTTTGGTTTAGCGTTATCGGCTTATGCGCACTTTACATCGCCAATACGTCGTTACCCAGATTTAGTAGTACATCGTGCTATTAAAGCAGTTATAAAAGCACAAGGTCAGCAAACGTCTGGCGAATACGCTTATACCGACGACGAAGTTGATCAACTTGGTGAGCAGTGTTCTACCACAGAGCGCCGCGCCGATGATGCAACTCGCGAAGTAGCCGACTGGCTTAAATGTGAGTTTATGCAAGATCATGTAGGTGACGAGTTTGACGGTGTTATTTCATCGGTCACTAACTTTGGTTTGTTTATTCGTTTAGACGATTTACAAATTGATGGGCTTATTCATGTTACTAATTTAGGCGACGAATTTTTTGCACATGACGCTGCAAAACACACCCTAATAGGTGAGCACTCTCACAAAGTTTATCGCCTTGGCGATAAAGTAACAGTAAAAGTTGCGTCGGTTAGTTTAGACGATCGCCGTATCAACTTAACGCTTAAAGGCGATGTTGCACAAGACAGATACTCACGTCGTCGTGCGCCAAAAAAAGGTTCAGGTAAATCTGAGCATGCGCCAGCAAGTGTGCGTTCGCAATTAAAAGCAGGCAAAGTACCGGGTAAAAAGTCGCACAGCGATGACAAACCAAAAGGTAAAAAAAAGCCAGCAAATAAAGATAAAGGCAAGCCTGCAAATAAGTCTGCAACTAAACCCGCAGATAAAAAAGCAGCAGACACTGCCGTAAAGAAAAAGCCGAAGAAGAAGGCAGTTAAAAAGCCTAAAAGAGCTGGCAAAAATGCCCGTAAAAGTACTAGCCCAGGAGCAGATAATACGTGAGTAATGAATTAATTTTTGGCTTTCACTCTGTTGAAGCAATTTTAGAAAGCGAACCAGAGCGCTTTGTAGAAATTTACGCCCTTAAAGGTCGTGACGACAAACGCTCAACTCCGATTATTGATGAAGCACGTAAGTTTGGTATTTCAGTACAGTTTATGCAGCGTAAAGCCCTTGATAGCAAATCAAAGGGTGAGCAGCATCAAGGTATTATTGCCAACGTAAAAGCAGCGCCAACGTTTAACGAAAAAGATCTTGATGCGATAATCGCTCGTGAAGACACACCGTTTTTACTTGTGCTTGATGGTATTACCGATCCGCATAATTTAGGCGCATGTCTACGTAGTGCAGACGCTGCTGGTGTTCATGCTGTAATTGTACCTAAAGATCGTTCTGCCAAGCTTAACGGCACAGCACGTAAAGTAGCTTGTGGCGCAGCCGAAACAGTACCGCTTATTCAAGTGACTAACCTTGCACGTACGCTTCGCGAAATTAAAGATGCAGGCGTATGGGTTGTAGGCACTGCTGGCGATACTGATAACCACGTATTTGATGCAAGCTTAACGGGGCCAATGGCGATTGTTATGGGCGCAGAGGGAGAGGGCATGCGACGCTTAACGCGTGAGCATTGCGATATGCTCGTTAAAATCCCAATGGCGGGTACTGTTTCAAGCTTAAACGTATCGGTAGCCACGGGTATTTGTTTGTTTGAAGTATTACGCCAACGTAACGCAAATAACTAATATATAAAACGATAAGTTTTATGTATTAAAAAGCCGAGATTGAAATTCAATCTCGGCTTTTTTGTATCTGTAATTTGCGCTTTAACTTTGCACCAATTGTATTGAATTGGTGCTCTATTATAGCGATAGGGAAATAGCTCTATAGCAAGGCAAAAATAACGAAATATAGTTGTTCTTATATCAGTTATTTTTAACGTAGCTAGTGAACCATTTCTCCTATACAAAGCGCAGGTAAACGGTTTAATAACAAGGCAATAATTTAGATGTGTAGTGTTCTTACATAAAAAATTATTAACGCTGTTAGTGAACCATTTCTCCTATACAAAGCGCAGGTAAACGGTTTAATAACAAGGCAATAATTTAGATGTGTAGTGTTCTTACATAAAAAATTATTAACGCTGTTAGTGAACCATTTCTCCTATACAAAGCGCAGGTAAACGGTTTAATAACAAGGCAATAATTTAGATGTGTAGTGTTCTTACATAAAAAATTATTAACGCTGTTAGTGAACCGTTTAACCAGCTTTCAATTTAGAATGAGTAAGTGTAGCCCATCTGTACAGTACGCGGCTTACCTGGTTGAATGCCACCGTTTGAACGGTTAGCAACGTATGTTTTATCAAACAAGTTATCAACGCTTAGGTATACTTTTTGATTTTCATCGATTAAGTATTTAGCAGCTAAATCCCATACTACGCGGCTATCAATTGCGTTTAAGCCCGACTGCGTTAAGTTAGCATGCGCATCAGATACGTAACGTATTTGGCTGTTAACTACAAACGCAGAAAACTCAGCACCTAACGATAACGCTACTTGGTTTTCTGGTACGTAAGGCATTGCATCGCCTTTTTCTACCGTGCCCCAAATTTCTGAATCAAAATCGTTTTTAAACTCAGAGTCTGTGTAGGTATACGTTAATTTAACTGGGAACATAGCTGTATCAGTTGCAAACGTACGTGCTGCACTAAATTCAAAGCCCGCTACTTCTACTTCACCGTAGTTGTATTGGTCGCCAATGTTGTCGTCGCTACAACCAACCGCTGCAGTACAGTTACCGTGCATGTTGCTGTAGTCAGAGTAAAACGCAATTACTTCACCGCTAAAGCCATCCATATTAAAGCGAGAGCCAAACTCAATGTTTACACTTTCTTCTTCTTCTTGGTCAGCATTACCAGGTGCTGCTGGTGCATAACCTTTTTGAATGCCCGCAAGTAGCGTTACGTTTTCGTTAAGCGTGTAAGTAGCACCTAGTGACGGCACTAAAATTTCAGTATCGTTCGACACATCTTTAGTTAAACCGTTGCTGCGTGTTGGATCTGATTTAGACCACTCTTCACGCGTAATAGTAATATCTTCATAACGAAGACCTGCACTTACTACTAATGCATCAATTGTCCACTCGTCTTGAATAAACAAGGTACTTGCTTCTGCGCTATCTACACGGTTGCTGTCAGAGCCCGGAACACCTTGCTCTGTAAGCGTTAAGCTTAGGTCTTGATTAAGTGTGTATTTGTCTTCCCATTGAAAACGATCCATTTCGTCTTCGTGGTAACGTACGCCAACAGTCACATAGTGATCGCCTGCAGGAATATGTAATTCAGACTGAATACCTTTAGCTTGGTAATCGCGGTTATTAGCTTTAATACCAATACCTTCAATACCTTCAATACCTTCGCTTGTCGGGTTTGCTTCAAATTCACTGTATTGTTCAAGGTAGCTTTCGCTTACTTTGCTGGCTTTATACCAGTTACGATGAAAATCGTTTAAGTAAGCCGTAGCTAAAAACTCATAGCCATCACCAAAACGGTACGCGTAGTTAAGTTGGTATGCGTTGTGGCGCGTATTCATTTCATCGTTTTGCGATGCAGCATAACGACGATAAGGACTTTCTTGATAGTCTTCGTCAGTTAAGCCCATGTATGTTTCGTCTGATGTTTCGTCAGAGTACTTAATTTTTAGCTCAAGATTATGCGCATCGTTTTGACCAAACGTATGGCCAAACTTTAATAGTAAATCTGTTTTTTCAAAGCCGGTGTTGTCATTACCTACTGGCAGCTCTTTAAAGCCGTCTGCGCCGTAAGTAAATACTTCAATTAAGCCTGCTGTGTTGTTTTTTTCTTTACCGAAGTAAGCGTGACCTTTGTAATATCCATCACCACCAAGGGCAGCATCTACCATACCCTTTGAGCTATTTGGCTCAGTAGGTAAGCTGCGCGAAAGTAAGTTTAAAACACCGCCCGTAGTACGCGGGCCATACTTAACTGATGCCGCGCCTTTTAATACTTCAATAGACTCCATACGACCCGTAGTAGGGAAGTAGTAAGCAGAAGGTGCTGAGTATGGTGCTGGTGCAACTAATACACCGTCTTCCATTACTGATATTTTATCGTTACGACCAGTACCTGTGCCGCGCATACCAATATTAGGACGAAGACCGTAGCCGTCTTCTTCTTGCACGTAAACGCCCGGAACAGACGCTAAAACGCGAGAAATATCAGTAAATTTGAATTTTTGAAGTTCTTCATCAGAAATAAACGTAGCCGAACCAGGAATATCGTTGATTGCTTGCTGAGAGCCAATAACGGTAATTTGTTCAAAGCGTTGTTCTTTATTGCTGGTGTCTTTTGCTATTGCAGTAGCACTAAAAGACAAAGCAACCGCAGTTGCCAGGGTAGATACTAAAAACTTAGGGTTCATTGTGTTCCTAATCATGTCAATTATCTTAATTGGCGTAATTTGAACACGTTAACGAATACGAATCAATGTTATTAAGTATTTAATTATTCAGTTTAATAGAACTAAAAGCACCTACTTATGCAACTTTGTTAACTAAATTGTTTCTTTTGTATTAGTTTGTAATTGCTTTACTCGTTATAAAGTTTTGATTAGCTATAACCTAAACGTAGCGCTATAAACTCCGCGAGCTTATCTACTGCATGATCCGATTCACCCGAACTTTTAATTAAACTAATACCAATATTACCAAGGGCAGGTAAATGTTTGGTTTGAACTTGATAGTTAAGCTCACTCGGTACTGTGCTTTTAGCAAGTACGGTAATACCTAAGCCTTCTTTTAATGCAGCAATAAGGCCGGTTAAATCGGCGTTGCTATATACAATTCGGTATTTTATGCCTGCATTTTTTAATGCATCAATTGCACGACGACGATAAATACACCCCTCTGGTGCGGTAACTAGCGTAACCACGTCGTTTTGCGCAAGTGACAGGTCGCCCACCCACACCAGCTCGTCTTGCATAAAAATAGGGAACTTATCAGAGTTGAGTCGCTCATTTAGCGCAAGTACTAAATCGAACTGATCTTGGCGAGAAGCCGAAAGTAAATGTTTACTTAAACGCGACTTAACTTCTAACGACACCTCAGGGTAGAGCGCCACAAAGTCGCCAATAATAGAAGGTAAAATACGCGCAGCAAATTCGCTCGGAATACCCAAGCGCACTTTACCTGCGATGTTTTCTGATGTGAACTGCTGCAAAATAGCATCGTTGTGTTGCATCATTTGCTTTGCCATAGGCAATAATAGCTCGCCGTACTGGTTTAATACTTGGCGCTGTCCTTGTTTTTTAAATAGTTTATATCCGAGCACGTCTTCTAAGCGCTTTATTTGCAAACTTACAGCAGGTTGCGACAGGCCAAGTAAATCGCCTGCTTTAGCAAAGCCACCTATTTCAACTACCATTACAAAAGTACGTAAACCGTCTGTTGATATGTTTTTCATATTTAAAATTACAATTTATATAGCTATATATATAAGTATTATTTATCAATTGATAAAAAATTACAATTTGTTGTTGGTAGGCGTGGGCAATATACTTTTGTAATCGAAAATACACAGGTGTTTGTTATGACTTTTAACCCAATAATGTTTGCCCGCCACAGCAACGCAAGTAGTGCGGTTACTAACGCTTTGCAAACTAACAACAATCACGTTGTAATGGATTTTAGCGGCACCGAAACCAGTGTATTTTTAAGCACTATTTTAGGCCTTGATTTAACTAAGCTTACCGCCAGCGGTTTAGGCTTAAAGGGCACGCTTGATGGCGACTATAATTCTGACTACAGCTTTGCTGTTTATTACTTTAGCGAAACCGCCTTTAGATTTGTATTACCGCATAGCGCAAGCCTTCAACTACAAGCGCTTATAAACGAGCAACAGCTACGTTTTGATATTGATTATGTAGTACGCACCGACCTAGCAAGCTTTATTTTAAGTGGCGACAACGCGTTTGATACTCTAGTAAATGCTTTTAAATTAACACCAGGTTTGCGCTTATCAAATGCGCAACTATGCTACGGTGCGCAAAGTGGTGATGTATTTATTACCGCCATTGATAAAAACGACGAACAACACTTTGTATTAGTAGCTAAACAACAAGAATTACAAAAATGGCAAAGCTACATGCAAGCGCAAGGTTTTGCACTTATGCATAGTGAAGCCGCATAACGAATACAAACAACAGGTGAACATAACAATGTTTACCTGTTTTTAATTACGGTTAAGTAAAAACTAATTTAAGCCACGCCCTAAACAGGGTTAATTTAAACGTGAAGGAATGTTATGACTTCTAAAACTGTACTACATGCTAAGCACCTAGAAGCGGGCGCTAAAATGGTTGATTTTTATGGCTGGGAAATGCCAATCAACTACGGCTCACAAATAGAAGAACACAATAGCGTGCGTACCGACGCAGGTATGTTTGACGTATCACACATGACTATTGTTGATATTGAAGGGCCTCAAGCACAAGCATTTTTACGTAAGCTAGTAGCTAACGACGTTGCAAAATTAACCGTACCAGGTAAAGCGCTTTACACAGGCATGCTTAACGAGCAAGGCGGTGTAATAGATGACTTAATTATTTATTTCTTTAGCGAAACCTTTTACCGCCTAGTTGTTAACTCAGCAACGCGCGAAAAAGACCTAGCGCATTTAGCTAACGTATCGAGCGACTTTGACGTAACCGTTACAGAGCGCCCAGAGTTTGCAATGATTGCAGTACAAGGCCCTAACGCTAAAGCAAAAACAGCCACTCTTTTAAATGCTGAGCAACAAGCCGCGGTTGAAGGCATGAAACCGTTTTTTGGTGTTCAAGTAGGTGATTTATTTATTGCCACAACGGGTTATACTGGCGAAGACGGTTACGAAATAGTAGTACCGAACGACCAAGCAGCCGATTTATGGCAACAACTGCTAGACGCAGGGGTTAAGCCTGCTGGTTTAGGTGCACGCGACACGCTACGTTTAGAAGCAGGTATGAACCTTTACGGCCTAGATATGGACGAAAGCGTATCACCACTTGCAGCTAACATGGCATGGACCATTGCATGGGAACCAGAAGATCGCGACTTTATTGGTCGTGACGTACTTGTTAAGCAACGCGCAGAAAAAAGCACTGACAAACTAGTTGGCTTAGTGTTTGAAGAAAAAGGCGTGTTGCGTAGCGGTTCTAAAGTAATTGTTGACGGTGGGATAGGTATTATTACCTCTGGTACTTTTTCACCAACACTTGGTTTTAGTGTCGCCCTTGCACGTGTACCACGTTCAACAGGCGATACAGCTCAAGTAGAAATGCGTAAAAAATTAGTAAACGTTAAAGTAGTAAAGCCTAGCTTTGTACGTAACGGTAAATCAATACTTTAAATAATTTGGTTATACCAAGCACAATAATTATTGCGATTGGTATCCTCCCAATATAAACCAAAGGACAAATAAAATGAGCAACATTCCTAGCGAGTTAAAATACGCACCTTCACACGAGTGGGTTCGCAGTGAAGGCGACGGTACATTTACTGTTGGTATTTCTGAGCATGCACAAGAGCTTCTTGGCGACATGGTATTTGTTGAATTACCAGAAGTTGGCGACGAAGTAGACGCTGGCGAAGACTGTGCAGTAGCAGAGTCAGTTAAAGCAGCATCAGACATTTACGCACCTATTAGTGGCGAAATTGTTGCTATTAACGAAGAACTTGAAGATTCACCTGAAACAGTAAACAACGACGCTTACGGCGACGGTTGGTTATTCCGTATTAAAGCATCTGACGAGTCTGAGCTAGACAACTTATTAGACGCTGAAGGTTACTCGCACACTATCGACGAAGAATAATCATTTTTTGTAGATAACTAAAAGCCCCGTTTAATGTATAAAAATGGGGCTTTTATGATTTTACAGCTCACCACCCCATACTGAGTGAACTGTTAAATCGTCAAATATTTTAATTAATGCTAGTTACCCATTAGCATTTAGGATCATAGGAATCTGGATTCATGTCAAACGCCAAATCTCTTGAAGAACTAGAGCAAAAGCAAGATTTTATTCGCCGCCATATTGGGCCAAGCCCAGCACAAGTAAGCGATATGCTAAGTGCTTTAGAAGTATCGAGTGTGCAAGAGCTCATTGACCAAACTGTACCTGCTAGCATTCGCTTAGAGCAGCCATTAACAGTTGGCGAAAGTCGTACTGAAGTTGAAACACTAAGCTACCTAAAATCAGTAGCAAGCAAAAATAAAGTTTTCAAATCGTACATTGGCCAAGGCTACCACCCAACTAACGTACCGCACGTAATTTTACGTAACGTACTAGAAAATCCAGGTTGGTATACAGCGTACACACCGTATCAGCCAGAGATTGCTCAAGGGCGTTTAGAATCATTATTAAACTTCCAAACTATGACCCTAGATTTAACCGGTCTTGATTTAGCAAGTGCATCACTACTTGACGAATCAACAGCGGCTGCAGAGGCTATGGGCCTTGCAAAACGCGTATCAAAAGCTAAAAAAGCCAATGCCTTTTTTATTGCCGACGACGTACACACACAAACAATCGACGTAGTAACAACGCGTGCTGAGCAGTTTGGTTTTGAAATAATTGTAGGTAAAGCAGAAGATGCCGTAAACCACGACATTTTTGGTGCATTGTTCCAATACCCAACTACATCAGGCGAAGTGGTAGATATAACTGACCTAATTGCTGGCGTACAAAGCAAAAAGGCCATTGCCTGTGTTGCTGCCGACATAATGAGTTTATTACTATTAAAAGCACCGGGTAAACTAGGCGCAGACGTAGTACTTGGTTCGGCTCAACGTTTTGGCGTACCTATGGGTTACGGCGGTCCACACGCTGCATTTTTTGCAACACGTGACGCATACAAACGTTCATTACCAGGTCGTATTATTGGTGTATCTAAAGACCGTTTAGGTAACGACGCACTACGTATGGCAATGCAAACGCGCGAACAACACATTCGCCGCGATAAAGCCAACTCAAACATTTGTACAGCGCAAGTATTACTTGCCAACATGGCAGCGTTTTACGCGGTGTACCACGGCCCACAAGGCTTAAAAACTATCGCGCAGCGTATACATCGCTTTGCTGATATTTTAGCAACAGGCTTAAAAGCTAAAGGCATTGCACTTAAGCACAGCACTTGGTTTGATACGCTAACAGTAGTAAGCGATAGCAAAGACGACGTAATAGCACGTGCAATTGCAAAAGGCGTAAACTTTGCAACAAACCACGAAGGCGAGTACTCAATCTCGGTATCAGAGACAACAACACGTGCCGATATTACTGAGTTATTTGATATTATTTTAGGCGAAGGTCATGGCCTAAGTGTTGACGCTATTGCAGCCGACGTTGAAGCAAATGGCAGCGAGTCAATTCCTGCAAGTTTAGTACGTGACGACGAAGTACTAACGCATCCAAACTTTAACAGCTACCACAGCGAAACAGACATGCTTCGCTACATTAAGCGACTAGAAAGTAAAGACTTATCGCTTAATCACTCAATGATCTCGTTAGGCTCATGTACCATGAAACTAAACGCGACTGCTGAGATGATCCCAATTACGTGGCCTGAGTTTGCAAACCTTCACCCATTCTGCCCGCTAGATCAAGCAGAAGGTTACCAAATAATGATTGGCGAGCTACACGACTGGCTAGTAAACATTACCGGTTACGATGCAGTATCACTACAGCCAAACTCTGGCGCGCAAGGTGAATACGCAGGCTTAATCGCGATTCGTAAATATCACGAGTCACGCGGCGACGCACACCGTAATGTATGTTTAATCCCAAGCTCTGCGCACGGTACCAACCCTGCATCAGCGCAAATGGCGAGCATGAAAATTGTGGTAGTTAACTGCGACAAAAACGGTAACGTAGACATGGTTGACCTTAAAGCGAAAGCTGAGGAAGTGTCTGAAAACTTATCGTGTATCATGATCACATACCCATCTACGCATGGCGTATACGAAGAAACAATTCGCGAAATTTGTGACATTATTCATGAGCACGGCGGCCAAGTTTACATGGACGGCGCAAACATGAACGCGCAAGTTGGCGTAACAAGCCCAGGCTTTATTGGCTCAGACGTATCGCACTTAAACTTGCATAAAACGTTTTGTATTCCACACGGTGGCGGTGGTCCAGGTGTTGGCCCAATTGGTGTTAAATCGCACCTAGCGCCATTTATGCCAAACCACAGCGTAATTAACGTACCAGGTACTAACATCGGTAACGGTGCGGTATCGGCAGCGCCTTACGGCTCAGCCGCTATTTTACCTATTTCATGGGCTTACATCACCATGATGGGCAGCGAGGGCTTAAAGCAAGCCACTGAAATGGCAATTGTTAATGCTAACTACTTAACGCATGAGCTAAGCAAGCACTTTCCAATTTTATACCGTGGTCGTAACAACCGTGTTGCTCACGAATGTATTGTTGACTTACGCCCGCTTAAAGAGCTATCAGGCATTACTGAAATGGACGTAGCTAAGCGCTTGCAAGATTATGGCTTCCATTCACCAACTATGTCGTTCCCAGTAGCTGGCACACTAATGATTGAGCCAACAGAGTCTGAATCAAAAGGTGAGATTGACCGCTTTATCGAAGCAATGGTGTCAATTAAAGGCGAAATTGAAAAAGTAATCTCTGGCGAATGGTCAATCGAAAACAACCCGCTAGTATTTGCACCGCATACACAAGGCGACGTGTTAGGTAACGAATGGGACCGCGCATACGACCGTTTTTACGCTGCATTCCCAGTGCCTGCAGTAGCTAAAAACAAGTTTTGGCCAACCGTTACACGTATTGATGACGTATACGGCGACCGTAACTTAGTATGTTCATGCCCACCGGTTGAGACTTATCGCGACTAAGAGCACAGACTAATTTTTGAACTTTAATGGATAGTAAGCTCCATTATAGTTTGGGATTTATCAAAATTAAAAAAGCCGTTGCAGCAATGCAACGGCTTTTTTGTATGTGGTGATTCGCCATAAATAATATGGGCGTAGGTTGGAAAGAGTGAAACGAAACGCAACGAATCACAAATATACTTTCTCGCTCAAAAACTAAGAGTATGTGTTATTTATTGTAGGCGTTTAGCTTGCTGACGCGCGGGCGGCAGCCTTAAAGTTATAAATAACATTGTATGCTTGTAGCTTTTAGGCTACATTTGTTCAGCAAGTTGAATAAATTAGAGTAATTATTATGGCGCTACAAACATCAGATTTTAACCCGTTTGACTATATGGAAACACAGCAAGAAATTAATACATTTTTAGAAGAGTGTTTAGCTGATGATGATCCAAATACCTTTATTGAAGCACTTGGCTTATTAGTAAAAAAACATGGCGTGAGTGATATTGCTAAAGCAACTGGGTTAAACCGTGAAAGCTTATATAAAGCAGTTAACGGTAAAACCAAGCCACGTTGGGAAACTATTTTTAAAGTGATGAAAGCACTTAACTTTCGCCTTACAACACAAGTAGCGTAAGCTGGGTAGAGTGAAACGAAACCCAACAAATCGCAAATATACTTACTCGCTTAAAAGCCGAGAGTATGTGTTATTTATTGTAGGCGTTTAGCTTGCTGACGCGCGGGCGGCAGCCCGAATAAGTATTTGAATAGGTGTCTGAGGTTATCGTCACCGATAATGTGAATGCCTTTCGCGCTTTTTAAATATTAGAAACCTTATTCAAGGTTTTTTGCCAGATTGCTGGCGGCAACCAAGGGGCGGCTACCGCCGACCGCCCCTTGGAACCCCTCGGCGCACCCGAGCATCACGCTATTTCCTTCAATGCACAATTGATGTGAACGTAAACGGCGAAGATAGGCCATCCATGGCCTAGTTCCGCCTTATCGCGCATCCATGCGCGACATTACTCATCAATTGCTTATTTTCAGGGCGTGATGACGGGGGAGGGTGTTAAACGTGAGATTAGTGTTTGGTTTTGGAAAGAAACAAGACTTGACCCTCTGTATTTCCTCTAGGCTGGGTAGAGCGAAACGAAACCCAACAATTCACAAATATACTCACTCGCTCAAAAGGCAAGAGTATATGTTATTAGTTGTAGGCGTTTAGCTTGCTGACGCGCGGGCGATAGCCCGAATAAGTATTTAAATAGGTGTTTGTTATCATCACCGATAACGCGAATACGTTGGGCACTTCTAGAAATTAGAAACCTTATTCAAGGTTTTGTCGCGCTGGCGACGGCAGCCAAAGAGGGGCTGCCGCTGCTCCCTCTCTGGACACTCTCAGCGCCACCCGAGCATCACGCTATTTCCTTCAAACCACAATTGGTGCGAACGTAAACGGCGAAGATAGGCCATCCATGGCCTAGTTTCACCTTATTGCGCATCCATGCGCGACATTACTCATCAATTGCTTATTTTCAGAGCGTGATGACGGGGGAGGGTGTTAAACGTGTAATTGGTGTTTGACCTTGGTAAGAAGTAAGTCCGTTTTAACGTACTTCTAAGTAGACATAAAGTGAATTATTTTTTACGTTTTTTACCTGTATTACTTCGATTAATTTTTAAACCTAAAGCATATAAGTATACGTATGCAACTTGATATTTCTTTAACCTTTCATCACTAATTAAAATAAAACCACTATTAATCAACATGTTTAAACCTTTTAGGACTGTTTCTGTTGATGCTTTATTAGGTGTTTGGTAAGATTTTTTAAACTCTTCAAAACTGAATGTTCTTTGGCCTATTTTTTGTATATTTACAAATAAATCTACGCATTCTGGGTACTCTGCCCTATATTCGACAAGCTTATGTTCTGATACCTTTTTAAGTATGCTGGTATTATTTTTAGAGAAAGATGTAAGCAGATGTTTTTTATTTGTACGGTGACTCAAAGCTCTTTCATGTTTTATACTTTCAGACATAAATTTATATATTACTCTTGGAGTAATTAATCCTTGAGCATCAGCAAGGCGGGTCATTATCCATTTATCCATAGATGGTCTATTTCCAGCTAATTTCCGATCAAATATTAGATACATCGCAGCTCTAATTTCATCAATATCATCAAGGACTTCATTTTTGACTGGGTTTTTAGTTTTAACGATACCGGATAGATTAATAGCTTCTAACTCATCCCATGATAAAGCAGAAATAAACGTATTAAGTATCAAAGATAAAATCTCTTTTTCACTCCACTGCAACTCATATTTATTTAAATCTAAGTGTGTTTTATTTTCAATTGATAATGTTGAAAATATATCATTTCGTAGTAATATTTTTGATCTTATTTGACTAAATTTATAAATATTATCCTGCCAGTATGAAACTAAAGCTGTAATAAATATTTGTCGATATTCGGTATCTGAAAAACCAATATCAAGCTCATCGTATACTAATGTAATTGATTTGTCTGATTGATATAGTTCTATATTTATTGACTTTAATCTTTCATCAACAGATATACCTGTCTCTGGAGTATTGAAACTTTCGACTATGTTGTTAATATCATTAAAGTATTTACTTGTTGTCTGTAATTGATTTTCTAGTTGGAATAATGTTAAACATTTCCAAAAGCGTTTGATATCAAGTATTTTGTTTACTGATTTTTGTAAAATTAACGACAAATGATCTTGGGTAAGGTCATTTAGGATAGGTTTTGAAAATCCTGCTATGTATGAATTATTTTTAGTGTTTAGTTTTTTTAAAATAGCTTGATGAGGTTTAGTAAACATTTCAAAAAGGGTTGATTTCCCACTACCTTTAGCACCTAAAATTAAAAATATTTGCTCATTTACAATTTTAGATAAATCTTCTTTCAAATAGAAAAACTTACTATCATCATCATTTTTAAACTGTTCAGTTCCAGTAAGACGGGAGAATACATTTTCGAGCTTTTTAAAAATAGGATCTAAATTTACTTCATCTATGACTTCATCATTTTTTTTAATTAAAGATAATCCATTGTTTTTTAAATTTAATCTATCTCCAATGACATTAATCAAACTGGAAAGGTAAGTATCCTTCTTTGCTTTAGATATTTCGAATTGAGTGGAAACAAAGTTTTTAAAGTCATCTATGTTACTTTCTAACAAAATAGGGTGGAAAGGAATCGGAATTATATGATCTTTTGAAAAGGCCTTAAAATTATCACTTAAATAATTTGAGAGTGCTTTTTCTTTAATACTTCTAACATCTGAGCTAGAAAATCGTATAGTACTATTCATAATAAAATTATTTTCATAATTACCAATAGAATTTAGTACTACGTTTAAGCCATCTTCATTTTGCTCTTCGCTGTTAAAAAACAGCAGATTGGTACCAGATATATCATTCAATACTAATCCATTTGATTCATTGATGCCTGCACGTAAATCTATAAAAATAACGTCTGGTTTTAGAGTGCTGTTAATATGCTTCAGTAATTTTATAAAGCTATTACTATAGTTAGTAGAATTAAAATCAATCTTTGAGATTTTATCAATGTAACTTGTAGTATCACTATTTATACCTGATGGAAAAATGTACAGATTGCCAGAACTGTTACTAACTTCGCTTTGGATAAAATAATCATTTAGTTTGGGTTCATCTTCCATGTTCAAATCAACTAAGTAATCTAAAATCCCTGACTTTCCGTTTCGCTCAGAGCGTTCGAAAAACATACTCGCAATACCAGGAGCTTCAAAGTCACAATCTAATACGGCTACTTTTTTTCCTATCAAATAGTAATAATATGACAAATAAGCAATAGTCGAGCTTCTCCCCATTCCTCCTTTAAATGAATATCCTGCAATTACATTATCAAAGCTTTTAACTGTGGCTTTTCTGTGCCATTTAATATAACTAACATTTCTATGGACTATTTGGTTTTCGTTACAAATAGACTTAATTTCATTAATTAAAAACTCATCTTCGTCTGTTTCAATAATAATTTCTTGAATGTGCTTACTAAAAGACTTTTTCAATTCATTAATTAGGTTCTTATCATTTAGGCTTAGTAATATTACATTTTTACCAATTGTATTGTTTATAATCCTATAGTTGATATCGGGATACTTTTGAATGCACTCTTGTATCTTTTTTATAATATTTAATAATTTCATGATAATACCCCTTGAATTCTAAGTTCTATTAAAGCTGTTTTTAACTGGAGTATCTCTTTCTGAACCCTCTGACAGAAATCCATATCACCCCATATATTGACACTATATCTATGATTAACATCCCAACTTGACTTGTCATCAGCACCATCTTGACCTACAAGTAGGGCTTCTGGGTAAAGAGGATTGCTTTCATGTAATATATCTGCAATTTCAGGATGAACAGATGTAATTCGCTTAAATTTGTTTAAAAATTTAGTTTCACCAACATGGCCATAAAAACGAGTTTCACCATAATTGAGTAATAGCACTTTAATATAAGCTTCTAAAACATACCCAGCTAAATATACACTTCCGTGATTACTGTTATTGCAATCATTAGAAAATAATATTGAAGAGTTAGCTTGCATTCTCATTGCAACATCATAAAACTTCTTTTTATCTACATCCATTTAATATACGAACCATATTATAGACAATAAGCTATTACCATATAGTATATACATTTGAAAAACAAAAAGAAAATTAGTAAATTGTTAAGTGAAAAAGTAAAGAGGAGTAAATCTAGATTTCATAATTTAAGTGGCTAAATTTATAATTCGGAAACCAATGAGGTCAAATTCTGAAGTAAAAAGTTAAAGGAGTCACCCATTAGAAAATTCCGGTCAAGCAGGCAGCTGTGTTTTCTTGATCTTTTTATTCAAAAAACCAAGTGTTTTTATTATTTAAACTCAATGTAAATTTGACTACGCACTGTACCTTATACAACGAGTAATGACGTCGATTGGTGTGAATATGTACCGTGGCTTGAACAAAGAACTCCATATAAATTAGTCCCTTGGCTTGCCCCACAGTCATCGTTTAGTGCCAATATCGACCCAAACAACAAATATCTTGAAATTATACTTTTAATCTCTATTATTACACTTAACAACACCCCTCCCGCTACCCGTAAGCTCAGCGCCCTGCGAGGGGTTAATTATTTCTATAGCATGGTAAAAGGATTTAGCCTTCATGCAGATCCCCAAAGCCCCATAACAACTGTGCAGCAAGTCGACTTTTAGTGGAACCAAAGGCGCCAAATTTTGACTACATATTAAAGGTTTAGATTTATAGTTTGTCGCTCATTGAGTTAATTACTATGTCTTGAACACTGCGTATAGAATATAAAAATGCGTTTACCATGTGATTAACTGTGGGAGAGTTAGTTATAAAAAAGGGCAATATTATTGCCCTTTATTATGCACTTAAACTAGTCGTTATAAACTATAGCGCTACTAAGCTTTGCTCTAGCATTGCCTTTATTTGTTTTACTATTTTAGCTTCTGTTTCAGGTTCGAATTGTTGTATACGTGGGGTATGAATATGCCCTGTAGGTATACTTGAATTAAGCGCATCGCGCAGGCGAATACTTCGGTACGATATTTCGTTAGACAGGTAACCACCGCCGCCGCCATTTACCGCAATACTATTTTTAAGCTCGCCGTACGAACCTGCTTTATAGGTTTTTTCAAGCGTGGTGACTTCGTGATTGTCGATAACTTTATAAGTGCCTTTGGCTTGTTGCATGTAACTTACAGGCAAGCTAAATTTTACAAACTCGTTGCCAGGGAGTGGTCGGCCATTAAGCTTTGGTATTACTGGGCTTGTTTGCGTTCCGCCATACACAATATTGGCATTATCGGGGGCGGTTACACTGCGGCGTTTACCTGGAAAGTGCTCTAAATCAAACTCTGTTCTGCCCATACTTACGGTTACTACCATGTCTACATTATTAAGTGCGTAGTAGGGGGCAAGTAGCGATTCTATTATTCCTTGATCAAAGTCTTCGTAGCGCACAGGCACCATAACGGTGTTTATTTCTGCGCTCACGCCGTTGTAATTAATAACTTGGCCATCGAGTAATAACGCCGCAACACCTGAGGGGTTACTTTGGTTTATATTTCTATCGAGTAAAAATGGGTCAAAGCCTGTAAGTAATATTTTTTTAGTACTGCCTGATGAAAAAGCAAGGTCGGTACGTCCTCTGCTGCCTTCTTCAAGTAAGGTTAGTAAAGTATTTAGTTGAGCCTGCGTAATTGAAAATTTAGGTGACGTTGTGCGTATTACTTTGCTTGAAAGCAGGCGCGCCCAGTAGAGCTCTCGGTCGTCGTAATTGTTGGTTTTTACTATGCGTTGCTTGGCGTTTTCCCACAGTTCAAAGCTAAAGCTTTGCACTAATATTTTTGCACTTTTAAAGTTATTTAATTCTTTAAATTGTTGCTCAAAACTTGATATTTCTGGGGTAAATGCATTTAAAACATTTGGCATTGCTGATTGGGCTTTGTTGATACGCTGTTCTTCAACAGTTAAAGGGTTACTTAAAACAGCGAATGAAGAGGCAATTAAGCTGGTCGCTAATAATACTTTGATCATAATACTCCTAAGATAAAGCTATTGTTTTATGTGTAATTTACTATCCTACTATTGCTAACTTAGGGCAACCAATTAACGTTGAATCGACTGATATTTGCTTTTGCCGTGCATTAGTATTGTTTAACGGCCAATTAGTATCATCGGCTAATAAAAATCCCTGAGTCAAAAATTGATCTTTATAGGTACTACTTTAAGCTCTAATAAAAGTAAAAAGCCGTTACAGCAATGCAACGGCTTTTCATTATAGTTTTATGCGCTTCGGCTACACGAGCGAAAGGCCTTATATCCCTTTAAAACCCTCTATTAATCGTCAGGTCCTTTTAAGGTAAACACTAAATGTTTACGCATATCTTTTAAAATCACGCCCTTTTTAAGCATTGCGCCGCTTAAGCGTTTTTGCCACTTTAATAAGTCAGGCTCTGCGGCCGCTAAGGCTTGCTCGTTTTCAAACTGAAAGCACAGCAGTAGTGTACTTGGAAATAAGTGGTATTCCACATCAAACCAGCATTGCAGCATGCCTGGGAGCTCAGCGCGGCCTTGTTCTTCTAATTTTTCAGCTGTGTTAAGTACAAGTGCTTGCTGCTTTATTTGCACTGCAGAGAGTTTTTTCATTATTAAAATCCAAGTTAGCGGCTAAAAAATGCAGCCGGAATGTGGGCATTATACGCAAGCTTGTAGGCAGGCAACAACTTTGAAAGAGAGTTAATGTTTAATAGAGTGTATCTGCTTAAAATCTAGGAGGCCCTGTTGGAAGGCGCCTTTGGCTTTTTCAACCTACGTAGGTCGGATAAGCGGCGCAGCCGTGCCATCCGACATTTTAAATTTAACCACAGAACCCCGGTTTGGATATTAATATGTTTTTTAGCTCAATAGTTAAGTAACCTTAACTAGGCTTTAGCAAAGTTGCTTGCGACAACTGGGGATTGGTTGTCGCAAGCCGCCTTTAGAGCCTCACCGCATTACGATTAATACTTATAAGAGGTATCAATCGGGTCGGTTTATTTGGATCGGCGCTTATCTAGCACATAACGTACGGCCATTCTTGCAACACCCGCACCAATACCTGAGACCACTGCCCATGTAACGGCCTCTTTGAGATCGGTTTCTTCGCTTGGTCTATCTTTTGGGGCTGGTTCGTTGGTAACCTTTTCCCACGATTTTTGTAAAGTTTTCCTTGTTAACATACCTGCTGATGCAGCGGCCAGACCTATACCTATCGTCGTAATTAGCTGTTTATTACTCATATTACCCTCGATTATTTAGTTGTAGCGTGAGTTATCAATATGTAACTCTTTAAGTAAGAACAGTAGTACCAGCAATTTACATACCGATAGGTTGAGGAGCTTTTAAATTAGGGCGTTTTGTATTTGTGCAAATTAGTCGTTTAAAACCACGCTCACACCACACTTACCACAAGCTAAATAACCAATGTAGAGCGTGCGCAGCTCTGCTCGAAATCTTCTTTTTAGATATTAACCCTGCAATTTAACTTACCTTCTAGCCGGCTTATCGCACTCATTGCTGTACAGATAGTAAACACTCTTGCCCTATGCTTTAATATTAAAAACAAGGGAGGGCGTTATGAGTAAAAATCGATTTTTATTTAATAAATACGTTGCGGTAATGGCTGTGTCGGGCACTTTGGCTGCACCGGTAACTGTGCTTAGTAACGAGCAAGGGCCGCTAGTTGAGCAGCTTTGTGCTAGTTGCCATAGTTTAACTAACCTTGAGCGCAGTGCGGGTTATAGCCAGCAGGACTGGCAAACACTAATAAGCTATATGGTTGATACGGGCGCAGATACCGCGCTTAGTAAAGATATAAGCGCTTATTTAGCTGAGCATTATCCTGTTAATACAAAGCGCGAGTCTAAGGTTGTTGCGGGCGATTTAAAGCTTAGCTTTAAGTACTGGCAAGTGCCTACGCTTGGGCAGCGCGCTCGCGATCCGGTGCAAGGTAAAAACGGACTTATTTGGTGGGTTGGCCAGTGGGGTAATATTTTAGGCAGGTTAGACCCTAAAACCGGCGATATGAAAGAGTACACACTGCCAAGTGATACCTATGCGCACAGTGTGTCGCTTGATAAAAATCAAACTCCTTGGTTTTTAGGTAATAAAAATGGCACGGTTGGATATTTAGATTTAAAAACCGAAAAATTTAAAGTATATAAAATGCCCGATAAAAACGCCCGCGACCCGCATACCGGTGTATTTGATGAAGCCGGCATATTTTGGTTTACCCTCCAACATAGTAATATGATTGGCAAGCTAGACCCTACAACTGGCGATATTAAACTCGCTACTTTACCCACTAAAGGCTCACGGCCATATGGTATTAAGCTTGATTCAAACGGCACGCCATGGGTTTCGTGTAATGGTAGTAACTGTTTGGTTAAAGTTGATAAAAGCTCTATGGAGCTTAGCGAAATTAAACTCCCGGGTGCTAAAACGCATGCAAGGCGACTTGCCATTACGCCTGACAATATGGTTTTTTATGTTAACTCTGGTATGGGTAAACTTGGCCGCTATAATCCTAAAAACGGTAAAATAACGCAGTGGGATAATCCCAGCGGTGAAAACAGCCACCCTTATGCAATTGAATATGCAGATAACGCTATTTGGTTTAACGAATCAGCTAAACGCCCCGAAACCTTAGTAAGGTTCGACCTTAATACCGAAACCATGCAAAGCTGGCAAATTCCGAGCAAAGAGGGTGTTTACTCTGGCTTAATTAGGCATATGCGCATGGGGAATAATGGGCTGATTATTCACCAAACAGCGACTAACCAATTAGTTGAAATTACATGGTCTAAGTAATAATTTTAATTAATATATTTATATTAAAAACGGCATACCGCTTGTTAGTAAGTTTGTTTATGTGGATAGGAGTTTTTTACAAAATTTAGCAATTTTTACTCTAATAATAAGAGTGCTAGTACGGGGTTTTGTTTTATATTGTTGATTTTAAATGATAATTTACTTGGTTTGAGTTTTGCTTGGTAGTAAGTGTATTTTCTTAAATAAATAAAGGAGTTATTATGAGTACCGTTATTACTGGGTTATTCGAAAGTGCATCACAAGCAACACTCGCAATTTATAGATTAGAAGCTTTAGGTATTAATGAAGCTGATATTAGTATTGTAGCCAACGACTCATATGCAAAGGAAGATTTTGCTGTAGACGAAGGTACTAAAGCTGCCGAGGGCGGCATTATAGGCGCGGCTTCAGGTGGTATTCTTGCTGCAATTATTGGCGGATTTACTGCCGTAGGGACTGTAGCAACAGGTGGTACAGGCTTATTAGTTGCCGGTCCATTAGTCGCTGCATTTGCTGCTGGTGGCGCAGGCGCTGCAGTTGGTGGTACTTTAGGTGCCGCAGTTGGTGCGTTTATCCCCGAGCACGAAATTAAGTATTATGAAGATGCCATTGAAAAAGGCTCTATATTAATTGGTATTAAGTACAATAGTGACAACAAAAATGCTATTGAAGAAATACTTAACAATGCAGGCGCAAGTAACGTTTCTACAGCGTAACGTTAGCTAATTAATTAAAAAGGTGAAACTTGGTTTCACCTTTTTTTGTGCTCGCTTTTTAGTGCCAAGCAATAATACTTAATCAATTTGAGGGATTAAATATTACGCTAACTGCGTTAAAAACTTCTGATATAGAACAACTAAATAACGTAATTTTTTGTCATTAAAGGGACCCATATATAAGCGGATTTTTTTAAAACATGCTTTGATTAATAAATACCCCTTATAAATATAACGCGTGAAGAGTCTCTGTAAAAGACTTATTTAGATTGGCGCTTCTTTATTTTATAACGTACGGCCATTCAACCAACACCAACACTCGAGACTACCGCCTAAGTAATAAGGGCCTCTTTAATATCGTCTTTTTCACTTGGATTGTCTTTTTTGGTAGGGACGTTGGTAATCTTTTCTCACGAGCTTTGTAAATATGCCTCGGTTTTTACTTAATCTTTGAGTAAAAGTTAGCTCATTAATTAAATGGCTATTTAGTTAAAGTTATTTTAATCAATAAATTGCGACTAAAAAATACATAAATGTATGTTTGAACATAGGACTGGTATAGACATTGAAACTACTTATTTAATAGTCGCTTAATTTAGCGATATTGTTTTATTAATTTGATACTAAACCAGGAGATGATGATGAATTGTTTGCAGTTTGATTCAAAAACTAAAAGAAGTTTAAACCGCGTTTTAAAACCTGCTTTTGCAATATTATTTACCAGCGTGTTACTACAAAATAGTGCACTGGCTAATGTAAACGTTGAAATGCACCAAGTTACTAAGTCGGGCCAGGGGCAATTACTAGGCACTATTACACTAACAGAAAATGATCATGGCGTTGTTTTTTCACCAAACTTAAAAGGTTTAACGCCGGGGCAACACGGCTTTCATGTTCATCAATTTGCTAGTTGTGAACCCAAGAAAAAAGGCGATAAGGTAGTGCCAGGTGGTGCCGCTGGTGGGCATTTCGATCCAAAAGCTAGCGAGCATCATGATGCTCCTTGGGCTAACGGCCATTTAGGCGATTTACCGGCGTTGTATGTAAATGAAAGTGGCCAAGCTAAATCGCCTGTTTTAGCGCCAAGGCTCACGCTTGAAAAACTTAAACAACATGCAGTGATGATCCACGAAGGAAGTGATAACTATGCAGATGAGCCAAAGCCATTAGGTGGCGGTGGTAGCCGTGTTGCTTGTGGCGTAATTGAGTAAATATAAGGAGAAAGTTATGCCATATAAAAACCGTGATGAATTACCTGAGTCGGTAAAAAGTAACTTACCTAAACATGCTCAAGACATATATCAAGAGGCGTTTAATAGTGCATGGGAAACCTACAAGGACCCAAGCGATAGAAAAAACGACGACGACCGCGAAACCACAGCGCATAAAGTTGCTTGGTCTGCGGTTAAAAATAGCTACAGTAAAAATGACAATGGAAATTGGGTTAAGTCGAGTAACTAGTTTTGATCAAACTAACAACAAGGCTAAAGCATTAAAAAGCCGCCATAGCTGATATAGCGGCTTTTTATATACTCGTTTTATATTTGCGCTGTTTATACAATACTTTGCAGTATGTTTGAGTAAAATTGGTAAGCAAAACCATAAGTACTGCTTTAAACACGAATGTGAGTTTAGTTTAAATTTACGTTATTATTTGTTTGTATTAGCCAAGCCCGAGAACACTTTGAATTATTTAGCTCATCTTTATTTAGCGCAGCCCACAGCCGATTCTCACTTTGGGAACTTATTGGGCGACTTTGGTGGTAAAAGGCATGTAGAGTACTTACCAAATACGGTTAAAAACGGGCTCGATAACCACTATTTAGTCGATAAATTTACCGACTCCCACCGCGCAGTTAAACACGCTAAACAGTACTTTTCACCTGAGCGTAAACGTTTTGCTGGTGTGGCTATTGATGTGGTGTTTGATCATTTTTTAATTGTGCATTGGCAGCGATTTAGCAAGCAACCTTTAAGTGATTTTAAGTACACCAGCTATCAGCTTTTGAATAATCGCATACCTGTTATGCCGCCGCGCATGCAGCATGTTGTAACAAGTATGACTAAAAACGATTGGTTTAAAGAGTACGAAACCGTTGAGGGAATAGGAGTAGCACTTGATAATATTGCTAACCGCATCCGTTTTACTAATAACTTTGCGGGGGCGGCTGATGATATAACGCGTAACTACGACGAATTAGAAGCCGTGTTTTTAGCGTTCTTCCCGGAGCTAATTAAGCATGTAAGTGAGTTTGACCTTGAAAGCACCCCAAAAAATGACATAAAGCGCATTATTTAAAGTTTTCATCAATTGTTAACCTTTTGTGATAATTTAAGGTGAAAAAAACGCTACTCTAATACAAATTAATTTTTGAGTGTTTTTAATGAATCGCAATTACTTGGTTATTGTGAGCTTTGCTGTTTTAGCGGCATTTCAATCTGGTGCTGTATTGGCTTTCGACTTTGACTTAAAGTCGGTACGAACCACTATTTCAAACCCTAACACTAGTCACGCGTTAATATACGACGACTTGGCTGGGAGTAATCAAAAAACACTGTTTTCGTTAGAGCCCATAAACAATCAACGTGTGGGTGTGTTTTTTGATATTAACGACATTGAAATTGGTTATTCAGCCGATATTTTCGAAGATGATGTTGAAACAAAAACACAAGATATACTGCTTTCGTATAGAAAATTTAAAAATTCTAAAATCACATTTAACTATCAAACGCTTGAAGGGCTGCAAAGCACGGCTAGCAATTTAAGCGGCAATCAAACGGATCAAATTTTCTCGCAAAATACACGTTCAACCAAGTTTGAGCTATCTGGCCAACACAACTTCTATACCTTCAATAATAAAGAGTCTTTGTTTGAGCATTTTTTTCTTAATAGGCCAAAGCTAAGCAGCAAATTTGATTTGTCGTTAAGTATTGTTGGCGCGTGGTCTTTTAAGCATGTATCTCTTGAGAATAAAGATAATATTGTGTTTCAGGCTGATTTTTTAAATTCATCTGCACCACAGGTCACTAAGTTAATTTCTAATTCGTATGGGGCGAGTATTGGCTCGCTTTTATCATTTTCGTTACCGCATAATGTTCACGTATTTGCTGAGTACAAAGTAGGTAAGGGAAATATTCGAAATACAGACCCTGGGCTGGGGTTAAAAGATTCGGGCGGTGAAAAAGTTGAAGCATACGGCGGTGGAATTTCTTGGACTTCTGACAATAAAAAACTTATGGTTGTACTACGTGCGTGGGAGCAAACAGGCCGGCATATAGATACTTCTTTTGGTGATTTGTCAGTAATTAAGTTTTTTTAGTATTGAGCACCGAAATAGTGAATTTACCAGGAATACTATGAGTAATAATAACGCAGTACCTCAGGCTTATGTGAAGCAAGAGGAAGGTTATAGAATAAAAGCCTTAAGGTTATACCCTTGGGTATGCGGGCGTTGTGCTCGTGAGTTTGAGTACTCTAATTTGCGTGAGTTAACGGTGCATCATGTTGATCACAACCACAGTAATAATCCTGAAGATGGCAGTAACTGGGAGCTATTGTGTATTTATTGCCACGATAATGAGCACAATAAATACCACGAACATATTATGTATGGCGGGTCGACTACAGAGCGAAAGATAGAGGCTGCAACGCATTCTCCGTTTGCCGATTTAAAAGCGCTGTTAAATAAATCAAAGTAATATTTGAGCCACGTTAATGGTCAAATAAACAGGTTAAAATTTTATAACAGCGATTATTGGTTTAATAGTTATTGCAAAATATAAGCTTTAGCGACTATTTTCCATTCATTATCTAGTTTAGCTAATGTTAGTGCATCGTAAAAGCGGTTAGTAGAGCGAAATAAAACAACAGCTAAACGGTCGTCAACAATGTTCATACTGATAACTTCACCATCGAGGTTTCCACCTGCTGGATTTTTGTTTGATGCCCATTGGTTAAGTACACTGGTCATGTCTTTATACGACTTAATAACTTCTTTACCGTCGTCGTTTTTTACGACGCCAACCATTGTTGCGTGATCTGCTGCAAATGCGCGAAATAAACGCACTTTACTCGCCTCACCCTGACCCTGAAAGTAGTCGTTTACTGCGGCTTTTATCGCTACTTTATCAGAGGCTTGATCAGCCAATGTACTAAACGATAAAAAGGTAACACTTATAATAACTAACAACGATTTCAACATAAAACTCTCTACTGCTAATAATGAACAACGCACTAAATTTAAGGCTGCTGGTGTAAGCTAAAGCAGCCTCACAATATTATATTTAAATGAAACTTTGTTTATTAAAGCTCTTTTGCTGTTTTGTCTTTTATGTCAAACCAGTTTGAGTCGGCTGAATTAATAAAGCCAGGTACGTCTTTTAGCCATTGTTTTTGAACTGATTTATCAAGATTTAAATAAAGTTTGTTATCAACAATTTTGAACGCTTCTGGATCTACGTCAAATTTTTTCTCCATTGATACACCAAACGCACAAAAGCCACCAAATTGTGGTGCGTACTTTTCTGGATTCGCTCTAAATAAGTCGCGGTGCTTAGCTGAGGTGAATTTATAAATGGCATTTTTATGTGTTGCAGTATATTCAGAGCTGCCTGTTACTGCTTTGTTTTGGGTAAAGTAAGCAACGGTATCGTAACCACTAATTGCAATGTCGTTAACGTCGGCATTTGCGTCTATGTCTGCTGCAAAGCTTAGTGAATTTGCAAGGACTGATGCTGCAAAAAAAGCTGATTTAGTCAGTGTCGAAAATTTCATGTGTATCTCCAAAGGGTAATTTAATTAGTGTGTTTGTTTAAAACTCAACTGTACTTTATCGTTATTTTTTGGTTAATATGCGTCTATTAGTCTGTATTTTCATACCAATAATCCAAAGAGGCGTTTATGGACGTACTTTCGAGTGTACTGAGTCATTTTTCACTTAATGCCAATGTGTTTTTTAGTGGGAACATGTGCGGTACGAGTGACTTTAGTGACGATCAAGGTGTTGGGCATTTACATTTATTACGTTCTGGTACGTTAAAAGTGCGCAGTAATAGTGGTTTTGAAGTGGTTTTGTCTACGCCTTCGGTTATTTTTTTTCCTCACTCTACAGGGCACTGTTTATTTTCGGATAAGGGTGACGGTGCTGATTTAGTGTGTGCACAAATTAGCTATCAAAGTGGAGGGCATAGCCCTTTATTGCAGGCGCTGCCTTTTTGCTTAAATTACGAATTAACGGGTGATGGATTATTAGCGCAGAGTGCTTTTTGGATTTTTGAAGAGGCATTTAAAGACGCCAGCGGTAAGCATTTAATTATAGATCGCTTATGCGATGTATTTTTAATTAGTGTGCTTCGTAAAGTACTAGAAGAAGGCACAATTAAAAGCGGGATGATGGCAGGGCTTGCCCATCCTCAGTTGGCTAAGGTATTAATAAAAATACACCAAACCCCAGAACAAAGCTGGTCGCTCAGCACTATGGCTGAGGAATGTGGTATGTCGCGCTCTAAATTTGCCGATACCTTTAAGCGAGTAATTGAGCAAACACCGGCTGACTATTTGGCTGATTGGCGTTTATCGGTTGCTAAAAAGCTTATTTTAAAAAATCAAAATATGGATTTAGTAGCTAATCAGGTTGGGTACGAAAATGGCTCTGCACTTGCCCGTGTATTTAGAAAAAAAACAGGGCAAGCGCCAAAAGAGTGGTTATTGAGTCAGCAGTAAGCTTTATTTTTTGTGTGCTAACTACTATTCGTTTTTAATTAAGTAATTTGAATTGAGCGACCAAAAGTTGTTTTCGAGCTTTTGTAGAGGTCGTTTTTTAGAGCCTGGCGATGCTTTATGTAATATCAAATTAATAAGATCAGAACTTACTGCAGGATCACTATGAAAGTAATCATGACCAATTAAGCTGCCAGATTTAGGCACTTTAATTAGGCTTACGTTACCTACAGAAGTGAATATGTCTTGCTCGTTTATGTTTACATCTTTGGTGTTTAGCCGACCAAAGCTCAAGCTGTTTGTTAGCCACTGTGAAATACCCAATGCGCTATCTTCTTGAGAGGTGTAAATGGTAATTTGTCCAAATGCAGGCCCAAATTGCTCTGCCATTAGCCTTTGTTTAATAATACCAAAATCGAGATCAGGGGCTGCTAAAATTAAGTTTTCAATACGCAGGTCTTCGCGGGGATTTCCGCCACTGGCTCTGTTCTCAATTATAAGCTCTCTAAGTGTTGTGGTTACTACATCGGTGCCACGGCTATGCGCAATAATATGAATGTTTTCTATTTCAGGATTTTTGAAAAGCAGTCGCAAAGTTTCTTTTAAATGAAAAATAGTAAATTGACCAGACTCTTTATCTTCAAAATAGCCGGTTAATCCTGTGGCAGCGGCAGGCCAAGAGTAAACAATAGGTACGCCTTGTCGATTCAAAAAATGCCATATACCGGCAAGGGTAAATACCGATTCGTTAAAGGTATTATTAAAGCCATGCACAAACAAAATAACGTCTTTATTATTACTGTTTTTTAAACGCTGATTAATGTTTTTGTTTAACTGGGTTTCGTGAAAAATTTTGCGTTCTAAAATATCTTCGTCAATTTGGAGTTTATTTTTTACGCGTCTAAATTTATAAGGCGATAAAGGAAAACGACCTAATTCATCTGCTTTTTCCATTACGTAAGTTAAATTAGCGGAGCGATTTTTAAGATTACTTTGCTTTAATAGCTCACTCCACTGCAACGACTTATCGCCAAAATTTACTTTTGCTACACCATACGCAATTGATGGCGAGCGACTTGCGTTATACATAACCCCCTCTTTTTCAGAAATTGCTCGGTCTGTAACGTAGAGCAATTCCATACTTGTAGTATGTAGGTTTTTAGGTACTTGGGCTTCTGAATAAGGCGTACTTATATATAAATTGGGTGTAGGCATTAAAGCTGGGTTTGAAGTACAGGCAGATAGCAAAATAATGAGCAAAGGGGCGAAAATATAGGATTTACCTAGAGGGTGAAAAAGCATGCTTATTCCTTATTTTCGGTTTATAAATTATTTTAAAGAGGTTAAGTATAAAATTAGCATATAAAAAGTAACATATTTATTACCTTTCACACATCACATACTAATTTTATAATGTATTGTTGCGTTAACGAGGATTCAAAATAAAAATACCCGAGCTTATAAGTAGCGAAAGCTGCGGGCATTGTTTTTTTGGGAGGCTTATAAAGCTAAATCTTAATCGCCTCAGTAGGCGTTGTTGATAATCCACTAAAATACTTCATTACCAATTGGCCTTGGTTGTTTTTTTCTATTACTAAGTAATTGTTTGAATTAGGGTAGTAAAAGCTATTTTTAGACATGGTAATAAGTTTTGTTTTATCGCCACCAGTGCGCTTTGAATACAAAACGTCATTTTCAAAAATTAGGCTGCGTAAGGTGTTTTTATCAATACGGTAATCACCCAATACGGGCGCTAATTGCTGCTCTGTTACATCTGCTTTTTTAAACTCGGGGAGTGTAATACCTAGAGTTCTGGCTGTGAGTTTTTCGTTGATAAAAATAGGATTTATGTGGTTTGAATTAGCCAGTACTGCAACATATAGCTTTTGTTCTGGAATATAGCGTGCATGTGCTAAAAAGCCATTTATTCCGCCAGTGTGTTTAATTACGGTGTATTCATTCAAAGGCTTAATAATTAATCCGTAACCATAGGATGAAACGCTGCCGTCGTTTAGTTCAAAAGGGCTGACCATCTTCTCATAACTTGCTTTACTAATAAGCTTGCCAGACGATAACGCACTAAACCAAATGTTTAAGTCAGTTGGAGTAGATATAAGCGCACCTGCGGCATATGGCCAATCCATATTAATGTAGCTGGTGTTGATAAATCCTTGCTCTGTTTGCTCATAGCCAGATGCGCGATGGGCAACAAGTTCTTGCCCTTCGTAGCTGCTCTGAGTCATTCCTAATTTTTTAAATATGTGTTGTTCAATAAAGTCTTTGTAAGACTGGCCACTTGCTACTTCAATTATTTTACCAAGCAGTGAATAACCCGTGTTGGAATAAGCCATTGTTTCGCCGGGTTTAAACACCATTGGGTGTTTGGCAAATCGCGCTAGTGCATCGTCAACGCTTGTGGGTACTTGTATTTCTTTATCAAAGAGATCGTCGTCATCTGTGTAGTTGGCGATGCCTGAGGTGTGGGTTAATAAGTTTTCGATTGTGACGAGGTTGCCCTCTGTTGGGAAGCTTGCAACATACTTATGAATATCATCGGTAACCGCTAGCTTACCTTGCTCTTGCAACATCATAATTGCAGCTGCAGTAAATTGTTTTGAAATAGAACCTAAACGTAAAACGCTTTGCTCATTAAGTGCAATGTTATGTTCAAGGTTGGCAAGCCCGCGCGTTCCTTTAAAAAGTACTTTGCCATTTTTACTTATAATTACCGATACCCCAGGCTCGTTTTCAGCAAGGTTATCGTTAAGAATTTCCTGATACTGCGAGGCTGTCGGATTTGCTTTTACAAGGCAGGGTGTTAATAGCGAGAGGGCTAACAAACAGCTAGCGTAAAATGGCTTAATCATATTCATCCTTTTTAGTTTTTATACCAAACCTGTAGATAGGCTTAGCGATCCCTGTGCTTCATTTAAGCGGTTATTTACTTTAATTTATAAGTATTATTTTTAGTTTATAGCCAGTTAATATTGCACAGCTAAAAAGTAAACTCAACGCTTCGCTTTAGTTACCCATATACATTCAAACTTTTTGTTAAATCAATAAACGCGCATAACCTTGGTGGCATATGCCGCTTAGTTAAATAGTTTAAGTAATTAGGCACTCCTCCCATTTTATATATATTAAGTAGCTACTATGATTTCAGCCGCTTGGATAAAAACAAGGTTGTTACATCAGCTACTTTAATTAGTGACAGTTTATCTGCATGGCTCCATGAAATTTTTGAGCCAACACTTTCACAACAAATAACACCTAGTGGCTTGTTATCAATAAAGTAGATGTAATCAAGCAAGGAGTAAATGTTTGATGGTTCAAAATAAACTTTGGTGAAGTTTTTAGTGATTTCGTGGTTTCTCGCATCTGATGCGTCTAATACTTTATGATCTAAAATATAGTCAAAGTATGCAGGAAAGTCTTCAGCTTTTAAAACTGCATTACTTACTATTTCATTTTTTTCATCAAGGCAAATTAAGCTATTAATGGCAGTATAGTCGTGATTAAATAACCAGAGACTGACTCTGTCGGCATTTGGAATTAACTTTTTTAGCTCATTGCATATCTGTTTTAGCTTACGTTCACTCGTAATGTTTGGGTTACTAACTTTAACTGCTAAATTTTTGAGATTTGAGTTTTTTGGATTATAGACATTGAGCAAGCTATTTAAATGCTCTTTATTAAATGGCTTCGTTAAATAGCCATCCATACCAATATCTAAATAGTGTTCAATATCTTGTTTCATGGTGTTGGCTGTCATGGCAATAATTGGCGTTGTTTTACCTGTTTGTTGCGCTCTAATTATTTTAGTGGCTTGCACTCCATCCATCACTGGCATTTGAATGTCCATAAAAATCAAATCAACATGGTTGGCAAAAAAGTAATCAACGCATTCTTTGCCATTTTCGGTAAATATTACTTTCGCATTATGGGCTTGTAGCATTTTACTTACGACAACTTGATTTACTTTATTGTCTTCGGCAACCAAAATAGTACACCCTTGTAAATCGGTTATTTCTTTATTTGGTTTTAATAATTCATCGAGTTCTGATGTTTCAAAGCTTTGTTGGTAAGTAAATACAGAACCTTTATCTTCTTTACTCGTGAAGTTGATTTTGCCATTCATTAAATCACTTAGCTTGGTGCAAATGGAGAGGCCAAGGCCCGTGCCCCCGTACTTTCTAGATGTAGATGAATCAGCCTGATGAAACTCTTTAAATAAATTTTGCTGTGCAGCTTTACTAATACCAATACCTGTATCGATTATTTCAAATACAATATTTTGCGTGTTGAAGGAGTTCTCTTTTACAGTGACTTTAAACTCTACCTGGCCTTGTTGTGTAAATTTAATCGCATTTGAGCATAAGTTATTTAAAATTTGTGAAATTCTGACAGGATCGCCTTTTAAGGTTGTAGCGATATTTTTATCTATAGATGGAATAAATTTTATTCCTTTATCTGTGGCTTGTTTCATTAGTGGATTAATTACATTGTTAATGACTTCGCTCAGGTTAAAGTTAATATTCTCAATATTTAATTTACCCGCTTCAATTTTTGAAAAGTCTAAAATGTCATTTACAATATTTGATAGTATATTCGCGGAGCTTAAAATACTTTTTAAGGCGTTATCTTTTTCTATATTTGAAGTCTCTGCCAGTCCAAACTCAGCTAAATTTAAAATGCCGTGCAGCGGAGTTCTTAGCTCGTGTGACATATTTGCTAAAAATCGACCTTTTAGAGTGTTAGCTGTATCAGCTTCTTTTTTTAGTTCTTCAAGATTTTTATTATGTATTTGTTGTTGTTTTAATGCAGTGGCCAGCTTTCTGTTGTTTAACCTGAGCTCAAGTTGTGCGATAACTTCTTTGCCAAGTATTTTCAGTGCGTTAATTTGTGTTTGAGTTAGCTTTTTTGGCTGGTCGCTGATAACACATAATGTACCAATTGTGCTGCCACTAGGTGTAACTAGCGGTGTGCCCGCATAAAACCGAATGTTTGGATCGCTGGTTACTAGAGGGTTATCATAAAAACGTTCATCAAGTAGAGCGTTTTGTATTTCAAATACTTGGTCTTGCAGTATTGTATGAGAGCAAAATGCGATATCTCTTTCGGTGGAGTCTACATCGATACCATACTTTGATTTAAACCACTGCCTTTGTGGATCAACTAAGCTTATAAGTGATATGGGGGCTTCACAAATATCAGAAGCAAGTTGAGTTAAATCATCAAATACTTTTTCGGCTTCAGTATCTAATATTTCATACTCATACAGGGCTTTTAATCTAGATTCTTCGTCTACTGGTATTTGTGCTTTTATCATAGTATTGCTCAATATTTATATAGATTCACTATAAGAGTAATTTAGTGATAATGACAACTTTAACATTTAAATCAGGCTAATAAATAGATTCTGTATTTTGTTACTCTCTTATTATTTTTTTGAAGTGTTTTTTATAAAACCAGCGAAAGTAAAAAGGATCTTTCCATACTGAACACTCTCAGTAATTAACATCGGAATTAATAGGGATTAAACCAGTCTATAGTTTTACATCATCTGTAAATTTTGAAACTCAGCAGCTCTGCTGGTGGGCAAATTCTGCAACCTTGTGAATTATAAATTTCTAAAAGCATGTGATGGCTCGAAAAGGCTGATATTTTCCTTGGCATAAGTGATATTCACTAATGAAGTATCACGAAATGCTTACAATTAAATCACGTTTTAACTGTATATTTTACTTAGTTAAAACTTAATTTGAACACCCGCTCAAGTTGTGCTTTAATCATGTCTCAATTATTGAGGAACTTTACATGATTAAATTTTATTTTCACCATACTCCTAACCCAATGAAGGTTGCACTCTTTTTAGAAGAAACAGGCTTACCGTTTGAACTTGTTCCTCTTGATACTTTAAAAGGTGAGCAACATACACCTGAATTTAAAGCAATTAATCCAAACGCTAAGGCGCCAGCAATTGTTGATGGTGAAACTCGTGTGTTCGATTCGAATGCTATTTTAATGTACCTTTCTGAAAAATATGGAAAGCTAGAAGGCAAGGGCGATGACCGCGCTGAAATGCTGTCATGGTTAATGTTTATCGCATCTGGTTTAGGTCCGTATTCAGGGCAAAGTGTACACTTTAGACACATGGCGCCAGAAGGGCTTGATTACGCGGTTAATCGCTATTTACGTGAAGCGCAGCGCCATTACGAAGTACTTGATACTCACCTTGAAGGTCGTGACTTTATTGTGGGTGATACGTATACCATTGCTGATGTATCTGCATGGGGCTGGATTGATAAAGCACCGGTTGTATTAGGTGAAGAGGGCTTAGCACCGTATCCAAATCTTAAGCGTTGGTTTGAAAGCATTGATAGCCGCCCAGCGGTTGCACGTGCACGCGTAATTGGTACTGATGTAGCCTTTAAAAAAGAGTTTGATGAAGACGCTAAAAAAGCGTTTTTCCCTTCAAATTACCCTAAAGTATAAAAAGTACTTAATACTAAACAGCAGATCAGCTAGCTGATCTGCTGTTTAGTATTTCATGGCTGTGTTAGCACCTCTTTATTTTCATCTGCCACGAATAAATTAACTTCCTCTGTGTGCTGGCTTACGCTATTTCTTTTTAGGGCGATATATAGGTCTGAGTGAATATATATACCTTCTTTTCCCGACTTCATTCCTGCAATTTCAAACCACGAAAGTAGTTGGCGTTTTCTACCTGCAAGTTCAAGCCTTATATCGCGCTTTTTAAATATAACATCTAGATCGGCAAGCATTGCCATTACGCTTAAATCTAAGTGAGTAAAGCAGGGCACAGCGTCAATTATTACACAGTGGGTGTCGTCTTTTTGCCTTGCGTATTGCTCAAGTAATCTGCGTTTAAAGTAGCTGGCATTAAAGTAAGTTAAAGGTGAATTAAAGCGATAGATAAACACGCCTTGCACTGCTTTTGCTTTATCTGTGGCGTCTAAACTTCTTACTACACCGTTAACATCTACGCCGAGTATATTGTCGGTTGGGCGCATTACAGTGCGAATAAACTGAAATAACCCCAGTAATACAGCAAGTGTGATCCCTGGTATAACGCCAATAAATAACACCGCAAGTAAGGTGGCTGAGGCGAGATAAAATGCCTGTTTGTCTTTTCGTTTTAGTTGCCAAACAGCTTTTAAATCGAGTAAATGAACAGAGGCAATAATAAGTACAACACCTAGCGCTGCGCTTGGAATAAATTCAAGTGGCGCTGTTAAAAATACGGCTATGACCGCAATAATGGCCGCTGCTATTATTGATACTAACTGCGTTTTACCACCCGTTGCATCGTTAACAGCGGTGCGTGAGTCGGCGCCACTGACTGCAAAACCTTGCGAAAGAGCTGACGCTATATTGGCAATACCTAGCGCTCTAAATTCTTTATCGGCGTCTATGTCGTAGCCATTTTTAGCGGCAAAGCTGCGCGCAGTTAGCATCATACTAACAAAACTCACGATGGCTAAGTTAAGTGCGGGTACCACTAGCTCACGAATAATCCCTAAATCAAAAACAGGGGTATTAAAAACGGGAAGCCCGCCAGTTACGGTACCAATGGTTTTTATATCAAGTTGTTTTAAATCAAAAATCCATACCAAAAGCGCACCAAATGCAATGGCAAACATAGATGCAGGCCACGTGGGTCTTATGCGCTTCATGACAAAGTAAACCGCCAGTGTAAACAAAGCCATTAGTAAGGTGGGAACATGTGTTTGCGCTAGGTATGTGGGTACACCACCTAGGCGTTCAAGTAGGTAACGTTCGTCAAAGGTAAAACCGAATACTTTGGAAAATTGACCAACAATAATAGTGATAGCTACGCCGTTTAGTAATCCCATTAAAATAGGTTTAGATAAAAAGTCGGCTAATACACCTAACTTAAATTTACTGGCTATAAAGCACCAAAAGCCGGTCATAGCGGTCATGGTGACAACAAGTTGCCAATGCTTAAAGCTGTCACCTGCAGCAAGAGGTGTTACTACGGCGGCAATAACGGCGCAGGTAGCAGCATCAGGACCGACTATTAACTGTTTTGAAGTGCCAAAAAGTGCATATAGCATCATTGGCAGTATGCAAGAATATAACCCGACGGCGGCGTTAACACCGGTTAGTTGCGCATAGGCTATGGCAACAGGTAAAGCTACGGCAGCTACCGATAGCGCTGCTCTTACATCATCAGCAAACCATTGTCGCTCGTAGTGCAGCAATGTATCTAAACCCGGCATAAAATTATATAAACGCGACAGCACTTCAACTTTTCCTGTTAATAGTAGTAACGCTTTGATAGTAAATTTAATGTTCAAATAAGTATAGCTAGGTGGGTGTGTTTTTTACGTAATATAAAGCTACTTTTTTATAGACGTAAAAAAGCCTGCATAAAAGCAGGCTTTAGTTTTTAGGGAAAATTAAAATTTAGCGCGAATACCAAAGCTGTAACGGCGATCCGCTTCAGTGTACTTCCAAGCACCACCTAGTTCAGATAGGTAGATTGAAGGCTCACCCGTTAAGTTGGTCGCATTACCTACTAAGGTCACGTTTTCGTTAATATCCCAGCTTGCAGAGAAATCTAACTGGCCTCTGTCGTCACGGTAGTTATTACCGTAAACAGTGCCTTCTGCTGAAATGCTGCCGTCTGAGTTAATATTTTCTACGCGTTTCTCGTTTTCTGTATCTAAGAAACTGTCACGGTAGTTATAAGCGATACGAGTAGAGAACCCTTCGTATTCCCAAAATACTTGTAAGTTGTACGTATTTTTAGAAATATCTAATAATGGGTTGCCGTTTGGTTGTTCGCTGTCTGCATACGTGTAGTTTGCATTAACACCTAAGCCAGAAAATGCACCAGGTAAGCTTGTGAAGAACTGTTGGTAACCAACTTCAAAACCTTGTACTGAGCCGTTTTCACCGTTTACATTTTTAACTGTATCAATACCCGTTAGTCCTGCGTCACGCAAGCCTGCAACATGGTTAAAGCCATCTATATCTACAGGGTAGTCAGTCGCATCTGAGTAAACTAGGTTGTCTTGAGATACACCTGCAACGTCAAGCTGACATACTTGGTTCCACTGAGTTACGTTTTGACCTGTTGAAGTGCTTGATGCTGCTACACAGCTACTTTCGTTACTTAAGAAAGACTCAACATCTTTATAAAATACTGCGAAAGATAGTACGTTACCTTCATCAAAGTAATGCTCTACAGATAAGTCGTATTGCGTTGCACGGTATGGTTCTAAATCAATAGAGCCTTGCGTTGCACCTGTAATGTCGTTATTAACGTCAAATGCAGGGCTTAGCTCGCTAAAGTCAGCGCGGCGCATAACTTTTGCAGCAGCAAAGCGGAATAATGTTTCGTCTGAGTAGTTATACGTAACGTTTAAGCTTGGTAAAAAGTCGCTGTAGTCATTGTCGCCAGTTACTTTTTCGCCATTAAGAAATACGCTTGATTCTAAATCTGTAGTCACATAACGACCACCCACAATCGCAGTGATGTTATCAAAGTCTAAGTACGCTGATATGTACACAGCAGCTGTATCTTCAACTACGTTACGGTATGCGCTTTCTTGGAACTCTTGGTTATCTGAAAGACTACCTGTTGACGCTAGGTTAGTACCTGCAAGTAACTGCTGAAGTTGAGCGTAAGTATTTGCAGGGTTAGATAAACCGTTGTAGCTTAAAAACGTTAGTAGGTCATTTTGTCCTGAATGACCTAATTGGTCAAAAGAGTTGTCGTGGCTAACTGTTGTGAAGCTATTTGAAAAAGCAGCGTTGTAGTCATCAACCCATAAAGTAGCTAATGAACCATCTGAGTCGTTAAATGCATTTTTGTAAATGTCTTTAATTTCTACTTTGTATTGCTCATATTCGTAATCGCGGTTAGTAACACGTACACCTGCTTTTACTTTAGATACCCAGCTTAAGCTGCTGAGAGGTTCAAACATTTCAACGTCAAAACGAATAGCTGTTTCGTCATTGTCTGTTCTTCTATCTTCACTTTTAAACGTACGTAGTGCTAAGTTTTGTGGGTCAGTAAATGCATTTGGATCTGAATGAATGATGCTTGGTAATTTATTACCGTCTTGAGAAAATGCACCATCATATAAATGATTTGTTAGCTGAGTTCCGCCACTTGCTTCAAATGTTGATTTTTCGATTGGGCGAAGTGTAAATTCAGAATCAGGTCTTACGCTTTCTGATGATGCTACTGCAATTTCACCAGAGATTTTTATACTGTCAGTAAGGTTCCACTCTGCACCAAGTGCATTTGAAAACGAGTCAGTTTCACGAAAGTCACTGTATGTTTTAGGGATACCAAATTCGTTTGTTAGCGTGTAATTATTTACGCCGTTAGCATCTTGAGTTGTATTTGCATCTGTTGATAGTGAACCCGCAACACCTAATATAGAGTTACCACTTTGCTCTCCAGAGCGTTTAGTGCCACTTAAATCTAGATACACCATGCCATTACCAGATTGTGGTGCCCACTGAAGTGATAAATTTACAGCAGTACGTTTACGTTGTTCTACATATTGCTCAACACTGTGCTCGTCTCGTACGATAGCGTTGCCACTTGGTGTATTACCTTCTTGGCCATTAATATCAATGTCTTGAGGTTTAACACGGCTAGACGTTTCATCTTGGCGAATTTCACGATCTTGATACGAAAACATAGCAATGGCACCAAAGGTACCCATTTCGTCAAAGTCCCAGTTGTTACCAAGTGAACCACTAAAAATAGGTGCTACTTTTTCTGTTTTATCTGCATATTCACCATCTAATGAAACTGCGCCAGTTAGTTTATCTAACTCTAATGGGCGAACTGTTTTTAAGCTAACTGTTCCGCCTAATGCACCTTCAATCATATCGGCAGTAGGAGACTTAACGACTTCTACTGTTTTTAAGAAACTTGATGGGTAATCTTGTAAGCTAATACCGTCACGAGAGTCGCCAATAGTAGAGCGACCGTTTAATTCAACACGGTTTTGAGGTAAGCCACGAATCGAAACACTGTCACCCACACCAAAATCGGTATTAATAGATACACCAGTAATACGTTGCAGTGCTTCTGCAATATTATTATCAGGTAACTTACCAATGTCTTCAGCAACAATCGCATCTACAATACGTCCGTCAGTACGCTTAAGCATAGCGGCGGCTTTCATACTACCTAGCATGCCTTTTACTTCAATAACTTCAATATCTGCAGCTGCCGTTTCTGAAGCTGCCGGAGCCTCTTGCGCTGCAATAGTAGAAGAAGCCATTAATAAAAGGGCTGCTGCACTGATTGTTGTAGAGCTACTTCTTTTATGTTTATTAATTAATGTTGAAGTAATTTGATTGAGTTTCATGTATCTCTCCCGTTTGGGTACGACTTACGTCATTGTGTGTGTTGTTACTTGGTTTGGTTAACCAATTTAACTGCTGTTTCCCTGTAGCGTGTCATACAGGTGGTATGGTTGAAATTAGTCCAATTCAGCTTTTATTACAACCTTTGTTTACCAAAAATTCACAAGGTGTATTACAAAGTGTTCTTTTATTTTGCTTATATTTAATAAATTTAATGGCTTATGGTGTATTTTTATTTTTTATATTTTGAGTGAATTTTATTGAAGTATGTTTACCAAAGGCGTTTTTTTATATTATTTGTACTATTAAATACACTTTTTAGTGCTGTTTTTAAATTTTATGCCGTACTTTTATACGTATTTAGTTTGTTTTTTAAGTGATGTTAAAATAATGAGATGTTCATTAAAGGTTGGCTATGGCTTATAAATTTGCGAAATAGTAAGGAGTATAAAATCATTCAATTTTATTTTGGTTATTTTTTTTGGTAATACCAATTTTCTATTGTTTTTATATGAATTTTGTATTAGAGCTTACTGATACATATCTATATATGATTATAAATAGAGTGATTTTTGCGCAAAAAAAAGCCCAGCATATTAATGCTGGGCTTTCTTAGATTAAATATATTAGCTTTTTAACTCGCCTGTAGATGATTCTAAATGGGCTCTAATAAACCACTGAAATTGCTCTAGGTCAGCTAGTTGGCTGGTGATCATATCTTCAGACACCGGATCTAATTCAGAAAGAGTCTCAATTGCTTTGCGGTGATCGCCATTAACGCCGTTGTATACTTTATCAAGTGCGGCTAAATGCTCGGTTACTAACCCTTTACCTACTGAGTATTCGTTCCATGTACGACGATCTACAATTGATTTAGGCGTACCAACGGGCACTCCACCAAGAGTCGCAATTCGCTCTGCAATTGTATCTGTCATTTCTCGCACAATGTCTACTTGTGGGTCTATCATTTCGTGTACGCCAATAAAGTTAGGTCCTACTACGTTCCAGTGAATATGCTTTAAAGTAAGCTGTAAATCTATCAATGCAACCATGCGGTTATCGAGCTTTGCTATTGTTTTTTGAGCTGATTCGTCACTCATACCTGGCGCGGTAAATTTAGTTGTTTTGTTTGATTCGTTATTGTTACTCATAATTTCTCCTACTTAAGTAATGTGTTGCTCATATAATATGTTGCGTTATGAGCATGACTTAAACTTAATGAAGCAACTGTTATGCCGTAAGTTGATTGTTTTTAAAAGTGATTTAAAAACATGTGGTTATGTTATTATTTAAGATTTTAGAGGCTGGAGGGGTGATTGAATTTTTGAAAAGCCTGCATACATTTGTAAAATCTGCAGACTTTAATTTAATAACGCTTAAGTGTATTTAAACTTTGGCTATATATTCGTGCGCTTTTAAAACATCGAGCGGCACTATTTCTAATGATTTTTTATTTGTAGCTTCAAGTACCACTGGTGGCGCAACGTTTGCTGAAATAGCATGAAGCCATCTTACCGCACACAAGCACCATTTATCACCGGCTTTTAAACCTTCAAAATCGTAAAGAGGGTTTGGGCTTATTAAGTCGTTACCTTGTGATTTTGAAAATTGTAAAAACTCGTCAGTCATAATTGCACACACACTGTGATTGCCAAGATCTGATTCTGGTACATAACAAAAGCCTTCACGTGTGTAGCCACCATTACCGCAACATAGTTTTAAACGTGTGCCAAGTACATTAAATTGATTCGCCATGAAATACCTTAGTTTGTGGTGTTTAATAAATTTACTCTATCAGGAGTAACTCGCTTGAGATAGCTATAAAACTTAAAAGAGGGAAGGGGGTCTACACAAACTTAAGCCCGCAGCAAAATTGCGGGCTTAGTATTATTTATTTAATACGCAGTGCCATACAATCGCTATGGCCGTTTATGATCATGCTTTTATCAACACGTACGCCACCGCCAGAGTATTTTCCGGCGGCTGTAAAACTACATATTTGTACAAAGTAGTCATCTACTTTAGGCAGTGCAAATAGTTGTTGGTATATTTGGTCTTGCTCGGCAAAGTGCCCCATTGTTTTTTCAATAACTTGCTGCTGTTCATCAACAAGTTGAATATTAGCGCCACAGCGTCCTACTATTGGTTTAACTACATAACCGGTTTGTAATAACTCGTCGTTAAGCTCAAACGCGGTATTAAGTAAATATTTATGATTAGGGAATAAGCTCCACAGTATTGGCAAAATAGCTTTGTTACTTGGAATTAATGTCCACAGCGGTTCAAACACCATCACGTTTTTACGCAGTAATACATCGACTAAGCGTGGCGTTTCACCAGCTTTGAATTGTGGTTCAAAGTTATCACCTAATGATTGGTCGGCTTCGCATTCTTCACGAATTTGATCAAGTGCGGTTTCCCACGACCACGTTTTCCACACGTAACTCAGTTGTGCGCCGTCTTCATCTACTATGTTGCCTGATTCATTCCAGCGAAGTGTGCTTAAGCCAATTACTAACTTACACTCAAAGCCCGCGGCTTCAATGGCTTCTTTCATAAATAATGCGTGGTAATGCTCTTCTGGTTCATCATCTTGCAGAATATGAACAAGACCTTTTACTTCACTTTTACGCCATGCTTTTACGAGATCTTTAAATAAATTTTGGCCTGCATCTACACCTGTTTTAACACCAAAGTGTTTTGCCCATTTACCCTGAACTTTGCCGCTTTCCATGTAACACGATGCCGAATCGCAATTGTATTCGTAAACTTTTAAACCTGCTGCTGTTAAAGCAAAGTCAAACCGACTGGTAATTAATTGGTTTAAGCGGTTATCCCACGATTGGCGAATTTTATTAATCACAACATCGGGTAAATTAAACTTTTTTAATAACTCAGGGTGCTGCAGTACATAGTCGGTTGCATGCATAAATAAGCCATGCAGCTCATTTGTTGCATGCTCAATGCTTTGCTGCGCCGTTTGAGATATCGCAAAGTAATTATGTTGATCCTCAGCTACTGATGTAAGTTTATGGCCTTGCATCATTTCTACGTAGGCAGCTTCATCGTCATTCGCAATATTTAACCATGACTTGTTTGCTTGGCCTGTATCTACTGCTTTATGGGCTTCTATAATAAATAAATCAGTGTTTAGCTCAGACGTTGGCTCAGCATATTCTGTTTCATCAGTTTGTGTCATCCAGCCTAAAATAGTGGCGTCGCTGTAAGAGCACTCAATCCAATAGTCGCCATCTTTGGTTACTTTTGCTTTTAGCTCACGACACCAGCTTTGATCTTTTGGCCATATTTGATGTCCTACATTTTGCTCAGCAAGGCGTATTTTATCTTCGTGCACTTCAACAACGACAGCAACATGGCCTGTTTCTTCAAACTCGCCGCCTTCCTCCCAAATAAGTAAACTACCTACTTGAGGATGATATTTAGCACCATTTTTAAACGCGTTTAGTGGCAATCTGTTTTGGCTATTTACATCGCGCACAGAACGCAGCTCAAAAATATCGTAAGCCATAGCAATATCATCAAAAATATAGCTATGGTTGAGATACATCCATCGACGTGCAAATTCAACGCATTGCCATTTATAGCCCATGTAAATGCCATCAAGGTAACTACGATAGGCGCTACGATTAGGATAAATACTTTCGTCAGCCGTATCATAATCAGATGAGTAAACAGCAACATTACCAGGTGCATAACCTAATAAGGTACCAAAATCACTAGCAGGAGCAGAAGATTTCATAAACAAAGATGTTCAAAATAAAGGTGTGATAATTTGCTGACTATATGAGCGAAACTGCGTTATAGCAAGATATAAAATATGTTTTTACGAAGGGGGATAAGTAAAAAATTACTCATTCATTAAAGAGTGAAAATACGAAAGAGTACTTTTACTAATAGTGTCAGGTTTGGTGCTTTTTTGACTTGTAACTGTTTGAAAGTTATTAATATTTTTGAAGTGATTATTACTGTTTAAATCTCAACTAAAAAATGGAGAAGCTATAGGTAACTTCTCCACTTTTATTATTCATATTTAGTGATTTTTATAATATGTAAAGCAGGTTAACGCGCTGTTAAATCATTTCAGCATCTATATGGCGTATTAGGTTTGATACCCAATTAACATATTGGCGGTGAATCTTTTTGCCGTTGTAGTTTAAGTTAATAGAGTCTTTATAGTTGATTGAGTATGCCGTTTTGTCATACGCAATATCGACAGTTAATTGGTGTGTGCGAATATCCAGTACACCTTTTATTTTACCTTCACTCATAGGCGTACACTTCCAACCAAGCTGAATACATGCCTTTAGAATACCTTTTTCTACGTCAGCTTCGCTGTTGGTAATTGTTGATGTTTGTGGAATAGGGTTTTGTTCAAAGTCTCTTACTGCAACAGATGTTGAACAACCAGCAAGTACAGTAAGTGCTGCCGCTGTAAGTAAAATTGAGTACTTTTTCATAATAATCCTTTGTTTTAATTTCATCCAATTGTGTTGTCTCGCCAATATATGCGCGCTTAGGTGAGATTATCGGTAAATTTATAGATGAGTGCCAGCAGTAATTAGAAAATTTAGAGAGTTAACCGAGATTTATCTCGGGTATTAGCTTTATTTATGAACTAGTTAAAGTTGAATTATTTAAGCTATAGACCAAGGGTTAAAGCAAAATTATGTGTTGAAAGATTTACGTGAGCGATGACATGTTTTGAGGGGAACGCTCTTTTGTTATGTTTTAAATACTCCTATATTCGTACTTTAGTTAATTTTTTGTTAAACTATTGCGCTTGGTATAGTAAAACTAGTTAAAACTAATTAAAAGTTTTTAAAACAGGAAAAACAATGGAAGACATAATAAACAACATTGATATTAATCAATATTTACCCGCTGCAATTACGTGGGCAACCAACATATTACTAGCGATTGCAATTTTGCTTGCGGGCTTATGGTTAGCGGGCAAAGTACGCAATTTAATTATTGGCTTATGCCATAAATACACTCATCTTGATGACACGCTTTTTCGCTTTTTAGGCAGCATGGCTCGATACATCATATTAGCGTTCGTTATTATTGCTGTGTTAAATCGCTTTGGTGTACAAACAGCCTCTATTATTGCTTTGCTAGGTGCTGCGGGACTTGCTATAGGCTTGGCGTTACAAGGTGCAATGTCGAACCTTGCAGCAGGCGTTATGCTACTAGTTTTCAGACCTTATAAAGTGAATGACTTTATTGAGGCAGCAGGGCGTTTTGGTAAAGTAACAGAAGTAGATATGTTTACTACTATTTTACAAACGTTCGATAACCAACAGGTTATTATTCCAAATAGTCAAATTTGGGGCGCGCAAATTATAAACCATTCACATCATCCAATTCGTGGTGTGGATATGCATTTTGGTGTTGCTTACGGTGAAGATACAACGGCTGTACGTAAAGTTATAGATGGCGTACTTGCAGCGCACCCACACATACTAAAAGATCCCGCTCCTTTTGTTGAAGTAGAAACTCTTAACAACAGCTCAGTAGACTTTTTAGTAAGACCTTTTTGTAAGGGCGAGCATTACTTCGATATTCTTTACACGGTGCCAGAGTTAATTAAAAAAGCACTGGATGAAAACAACATCGAAATACCTTTCCCACATCGTAAAGTTATTTTAGTTAACGAAAGCAAAGATTAACTAAATTTAAAACGATTTAAACCTAAGGGCACTTTTAAAGTGCTCTTTTTTTGTGTGAAAAAGTTACATACCTGTGTAACCTTTTCTTTTATAAATCACCTCAAATACTACATTGTTATCTGTACAGCCCTTTTTTACTAGGTTGGATGGCTGGTCTTTATTTTGCATTTGCATAGTCGCTTTTAGCTTTAAAGCTCATAAAAACTATTGACCCATTAAATCAAACTGTATGAAGGACTAAACATGGCTGAATCATTTAAATACTCAGGTAATAAAGGGCATGGCGGTGAATTGCATCAAAAAGCGTCGGATGAACACCCTACTATGACTACCGCGCAGGGCTGCCCTGTAAGTGACGATCAAAACTCATTACGTGCAGGAAAGCGTGGCCCAGGATTATTAGAAGATCATATAATGCGCGAGAAGATCTTTCACTTTGATCATGAACGCATTCCTGAGCGTGTAGTGCACGCTAGAGGCTATGGTGCACACGGATATTTTGAAACTTACGACACGCTTGAAGATTTAACCTGTGCAGATATTTTTCAGCGAAAAGGTGAAAAAACCCCAGTATTTACTCGTTTCTCTACAGTTGCAGGTAATAAAGGGTCTCCAGATTTAGCACGTGATGTACGTGGTTTTGCGGTAAAATTTTATACCCAAGAAGGAAACTGGGATTTAGTGGGTAACAATATACCGGTATTCTTTATTCAAGATGCGATGAAGTTTCCAGACTTAGTTCATTCAGCTAAAGCCGAGCCTGATCGTGGTTTTCCACAAGCGCAAACAGCACATGATAACTTTTGGGATTTTGTGAGCTTATCGCCTGAGTCAATGCACATGGTTATGTGGGCAATGTCTGATAGAGCTATTCCACGCTCTTTACGCTTTATGGAAGGTTTTGGCGTTCATACCTTTAAATTTATTAATGCCAAAGGTGAAGAGAAATTTGTTAAATTTCATTGGAAACCAAAAGGCGGCATGCAATCTGTAGTATGGAACGAAGCACTTAAGCTAAATGGCGCAGACCCTGATTTTCATCGCAGAGATATGTGGGAATCTATTGGTAATGGCGACTTCCCTGAGTGGGAGCTAGGTGTACAGGTGTTTGATCAGCAATTTGCTGATGAATTTGAATTTGATGTTTTTGATGCCACTAAGCTTATACCTGAAGAGCAAGTACCAGTGCAAATTGTTGGCCGTATGGTGCTTGACCGTGTTGTAGACAACTTTTTTGCAGAAACAGAGCAAGTAGCATTTTGTACTCAAAACATTGTACCGGGGCTCGACTTTACACCCGACCCGCTACTGCAAGGTCGTAACTTTTCATACTTAGATACTCAAACTAAGCGTTTAGGTGGTCCTAACTTTACGCACATTCCGGTCAATGCGCCTAAATGTCCAATGCGTCATTTTCAGCAAGATGGCCACATGGCAATGCACAATCCAAAAGGGCGTGTTAATTATGAGCCAAACTCATGGAGCGGCGACGAAAACAACCCGCGCGAATGCCCAGTACATGGCTTTAAAAGCTCAGGCGAGCCTGAAGTAAGCGGCGGTGATAAACTGCGTTATCGCTCAGAAACATTCAGCGATCATTACAGTCAAGCCCGTCAATTTTATTTAAGTCAAACAGAGGTAGAGCAGGCGCATATTCAATCTGCGTACGTGTTTGAGCTGTCTAAAGTTGAGCATTTACCAATACGAGAACGTTTGGTATCGCACTTGTTAAATATTGACGAAACCCTCGCAAATAAAGTTGCCGAAGGACTTGGCTTGCAAGAAATGCCAGACCCAGCTGAAGCTGCTATGCCAACACGTAAAGACTTACCTGTATCTGATGCGTTAAGTATTTTGAAAAATGCGCCCAACACCTTCAAAGGCCGTAAATTAGGTATTTTAGTAAGTGATGGCTTTAATGCAGACATCTTTGAATCGGTTACCAATGCACTTAAAAGTGAAGGCGCAACCTTTGAAATTATTGCCCCACAAGTTGGCGGTGCTAAATGCAGTAAAGGTAAGCACTTTAAAGCTGATCAGGTTATTAATGGTGGTCCATCGGTTTTATACGATGCGGTACTTGTACTCACCACTGAAGAGGGAGCCGAAAAACTAGCTGCCATAGCAGAAGCTAAAGACTTTGTAAGTGATGCGTACGCACATATGAAATACATAGGCTACACAAATGAGGCTAAGCCTTTATTTAAAGCGGCAGGCCTTGATGGAAAAGTAGATAATGGTTGGATAGATTTAGAGGCACATTCAGCCGATAAATTTATAAATACATTACGTAATTTAAGATTCTGGAAACGTTAGTAAGCTCAATAATTAAAAAACCACAGCATGTAATTGTTGTGGTTTTTTTAGCTCACCTAGTTAAGGTATTAGTTCAAGCCAACAATAAAAATTGGATATATTATGAAGCTTAATGGCGCTTGTCACTGTGGCAAAGTGGTATTTACGGTCAACTCAAAACACCCTTATCCTTACAATTTATGTTACTGCTCTGTATGTCGTAAAACCGCAGGGAGCGGCGGGTTTGTTATTAATTTAAACGCGCAATACAGCACGCTTGAGGTTACAGGGCGTGAACACATAACTATTTATCATGCAAAAATAGGCGATAAAATCAGCCCTGCAGAGCGTCATTTTTGTAAGCATTGTAGTGCTAACTTGTGGTTATACGATGCACGTTGGCCTGAGCAAGTTCACCCCTTTGCTGGTGCAATAGATAGTGAGTTACCCATACCGCCAGAGCGCACTCATTTAATGCTTGGTAGTAAAGCAAGTTGGGTAAATGCGCCCATTAATGAAGGTGACAAGCAATTTGAAGAATACCCTGATGAAAGTATTGCTGCTTGGCATAAGCGTTTAAACCTCGAAAAGTAACGCAATTTTTTGTATGAGCTAAGCTTAAATTTAGGGGCAATTAAACGCATATTTAGTAAATTAAATATTAAAAATCACCGCGTAAGTAAAGGAGAATATTATGGCAGTCTCAGCAATACCAAAAGGGTTTCATTCAGTTACACCTTATTTAATTATGAATGACGCACAAAAAGCGATAGATTTTTATTGTGATGCATTTAGTGCTGAACACGTAATGCAAATGCCTTTACCTGATGGTGGAATAGCCCATGCAGAAATAATAATTGGTGATTCGCATATTATGCTTTCAGATATTGGTTCTGAAGAATATTTAAAAAGCCCAAAAGAACTCGGTGGTACAGCGCTAAGCCTTATGCTTTATGTTGAAGATGTTGATACCGTATTTAAAAAAGCAATTGAGCTTGGTGCAACACTAATAAGACCCGTACATGATCAGTTTTATGGTGATAGGACCGGCACACTACAAGACCCATTTGGTCATATATGGATCATTGGTACACACAAAGAAGATGTTAGTGACGAAGAGTTAAATATTCGAATTGGGAATATAACAAATCAAGAGCAAGACGCATAACTAGCATGCTAATTAGATTTATGTACCTTCCTAATTACGTTGACGGCTTTAATGGAAGGCTTGTAGCTTTTGCTTCAGCTTAACTAGGTTTTGCCTTGTTATCGAAACCGTTTTCTTACCTCAAAATAGCTCACTTAATTAAGCGAATTGGTATAAATTACTAGTTAAATTTTAGGCATAAAAAAACCTCAGCCAATAATTAGCTGAGGTTCAAAAAGTGGTACCAGCGGCCGGACTCGAACCGGCACTCCTTTCGGAAGGGGATTTTGAATCCCCCATGTCTACCAATTTCATCACGCTGGCATAATTTTTCTTTAATCTTTTAAGCATAAAAAGATAAAGAAAAACCACTTAAAATAAAAAGGATACTTATATACCTCTTATTCTGTATCCGCATTATACAAACAAAAGAGGGGGCGGCAAGCCTTTTCTTTTATTTACATAAACAACTGGTTGATAATTAATCGTTTATAGTAAAGATACTCAACAGGGAATTTTTTTAAGTCTTCTTGGGCTGATACAAAAAGCGAATGTAAAGCGAATGTTTTGGGTTATGAGTGCTATTAAATTTGTTATGCGATTGAATAAATAAGCAATTGAACTATTGATAATAGTTAATCGTATTACAATAATTATTCCCGCTTTATTCCGATGTTGCGCTTAATTCAGGTATTATTTGTACAACAAGGTTTTTAAGACATTATATATGACTCAATTAAGTGCCAAACAGAACATTCAATCGATTGTTAAAGCAATTAAGGCAGAGGAAGCATCACTTCGTCAAAAGCACCCGTTACTTGCACATCAAAATACCTTAGGGTTAATTATTTTATTGCTATCGCTTAGCGCATTAATTGGTGTTGGTGTTTTATATTATTTAGCCATCATACCTGCTTGGGTATGCATAGTACTTGCGGCTATTGCTGCATCTATTTCCCATGAGTTAGAGCACGACCTTATACATAAACAATATTTTAGTAATCAGCCGTTCATGCATAATTTTATGATGCTAACAGTATGGTTAATGCGGCCAAATACTATTAGCCCATGGTACCGACGTAAAATGCATTTACACCATCACAAAACCTCAGGCACACAACAAGACCTAGAAGAACGCTTGGTGGGTAACGGTATTAAAAATCCATTTTTACGTGCGCTAGTTATTGTAGATGGGTTATTAGGGTTAGTTATTTCTACTAAACGTTTTAGAAAAGAAATTAATGGCTTTAGTTTTTCGAGTGTTTTTAATGCGGGGTTTCCGATAGCGACTGCGTATTTTGCCGTTTTATACAGCGTTATTGTATTTCATACCGTTGATTTATTTATACCACTTTCGCTAAATTCACCTAGTTGGTTGTTAAGTACAATGAGTGTGTTTGAATTTTTAATGGTCGTACTTATTGTGCCCAATATTATTCGCTCAAGTTCACTTAATTTTGTTACCTCAAGCATGCATTACTATGGCGGCGTTGATAATATGCTTGAACAAACACACGTACTAACTAGCCGTTTATTTATGCCGTTTCACTTGTTTTGTTTTAACTTTGGTAAAACGCATACTATCCACCATTTTGTGCCAAATCAGCCGTTTTATTTACGCCAAATGCTAAGTGAAAAAATACTTAAAGTAATGGCGCAACACAACGTGCGCTTTAACGATTTTGACAGCATAAAAAATGCTAACGCATTTAAATAATTACCCCAACATAAGGGGGGGTTCTACATTGCTATTCTTATTTTATAGTTTGAATAGCAATTATGTACCAAGCCTATTACTCGTTAACTTCTTCTATCCACCACCGCGCTTATTAAAACTCACTTTACGTGCGTTGGTTGACTATTCAATGCCATTTTTAAATCAATAAACACAAAAATGGTAGGCTTAATTAGTGCTAAATCTTCAAACTAAAAATAGATAAAACCAGTGAAAAGTAAAGTGGCCCCCCATAGTTGGGCATCTAGCTTAAATGGGATTGATTATTGTAGAGCCTTCAGTAATAGTGGTTATAGAGCGAACTAATTATGTTCTCAATAATACATAAGGGCTCGTGCTCATCAATATTATAAAACCAATAAATATAATAAGGACAAACAGGATGAAAAAATCACTAATTTCAATAGCGCTAGGCTTTGCTGCCCTTAGTGCGCTCAATGCCAATGCAAACATTGATCAGCAAGTTAAAAAGATAGAGCAACAGGTTATTGATTGGCGACGTGATTTTCATCAAAACCCTGAGCTTGGTAATCGCGAAACCCGCACAGCAGGTATCGTAGCTAAGCACTTAAAGTCGCTGGGTATGGAGGTACAAACGGGGATTGCTTATACAGGCGTTGTGGGGTTATTAAAAGGCGCAAAGCCTGGTCCAACAGTAATGCTACGTGCAGATATGGACGCGCTGCCAGTTACTGAAAAAGCCGATGTTGATTTTAAATCAACTAAAACCACTAATTACCGTGGTGTAGATGTAGGCATAATGCATGCTTGTGGGCACGACACGCACGTGGCTATGCTAATGGGCGCTGCACAAGTGCTTGCAAACATGAAAGATGAGCTACACGGTAATATTATGTTTGTATTTCAGCCTGCAGAAGAAGGCGCACCAGAGGGGGAAGAGGGTGGCGCTGAGCTAATGCTTAAAGAAGGCATATTTAAACAATACAAACCAGAAGCTGCTTTTGGGTTACATATAACATCTAGTTTGCACAGCGGTGAAATTGGTTATAGAAGTGGCCCTGCAATGGCCAGTGCAGACCGATTTGAAATAACTGTACATGGCAAGCAGGCACACGGCTCTGCACCGTGGACTGGAGTTGACCCTATTGCTGCTGCCGCGCAAATAGTAACTGGCGTTAATCATATTGTTAGTCGCCAAATTAACATTACCAAAGAGCCTGCTATTGTCTCGTTTGGAAAAATAGCGGGAGGCGTACGCAATAATATTATTCCTGAAGAAGTAGAAATGGTGGGTACAATTCGTAATTTTGATATGGATAATCGTGCACAAATATTTGAAAAAATAAAAACCACAGCCACGCACATTGCTAAATCGTCAGGTGCTACTGCAGAGGTACACATTCACGAAGGTTATCCGGTAACGATTAATAACCCAGAGCTAACCGCGCAAATGTTACCTAGTCTTAAAAAAGCAGCAGGTAATGGAAACGTAGTTGAAATGGGAAAAATAACCGGCGCAGAAGACTTTTCGTTTTACGCATTAGAAGTGCCAAGTGTATTTGTGTTTTTAGGCGGCACACCAAGTGAGCAAGATTTAAATACAGTGGCTAGTAATCACTCACCTTATTTTTATGCCGACGAATCGTCGTTTAAAGTAGGCACTAAGGCGCTTAGCCTGTTAGCTGTTGATTATTTAAACGCACATTAATACCAACTCGCAATAATACATAATCAATTTGAGGGATTAAACCGCACGTTAACTTCGTTAAAAATATCTCATATAGAACAACTAAATAACGAAATTTTTGCCTTGTTATCGACACGGTTTTCTTACCTCAAAATAGACAACTTAATTAAGCGAATTGGTATAAAAATAGCTTAAACACACCACGTTACGCTATTAGCTTAACGTGGTATTGCTGTTTTATTTAAAACATCGGATCATGTTTGTAGCACTTGCTCAACTTTTAAAAATCACTTTCAAAAATTAAAAACCTAACCGAATATACAAATGAACCGGCGAGCAGTTTTTTTATATTTTAAAAATAATGAATCGATATTGCCGGTCTTATATCTCGATTCAATCTTCATAAGCATTAAGGATTTAAATAATGGAAATTACTGGAAGCTGTTACTGTGGTGAAATTAAATACCAAGCAAAGTCTCAAAATAACAACGCACTTGTTTGCCATTGTAGCGATTGCCAACGTATGTCGAGCGGCCCATTTAGAGCAGTTATAATTGCAGAGCTAAATTCGGTAGTATTTACCCAAGGTGAGCCAAAAGAGTTTGTTAAAACAGCGCAAAGCGGTAACAAGCGTGCGCAAGGTTTTTGTGGCACATGTGGTACAACACTTTATGCAACTAACGAAGCTAAAGCTGAACGTGTATATGGCTTGCGTATTGGTGCGGTTGATCAGCGTGAACAGTTTACGCCAACAGCACAAATTTGGGCTAAATCAACATTGAGCTGGTTGAGCGGCTTACACGAAGTACCTGCGTTTGATACAACCCCACAAAACTAGTTAGTTGGAGTTATTAGTAATACTGATCAAAAATCACTTTTTTAGTAAGCGGTTTGAAATTTATTTAACCAAATGACTGTCTACTTATAAGTCAGTCATTTGGAGAATAATATGTGTAGTTCACCTAAAAGCAGCCGAGCAGTTAAAAAAACAGCCATTAGTTTTAATGATGAGCTTACTCAAGAACAGCGTTTACGTTTTGCTGCAAAGGCTAATTTAGCGCAAGAGCGCCGTGAACAGCGCGAAGCGACTAATAAACGCTATGAGCAAAAACACACGAGCAACAAAACTTCGTCTGGTTTATTTTCGTGGTTACAGCAGCTAGTTAGCTGATTTAGCTAAAGTGGTGTTTTTACCACTGCCTAAACCACATAATGCACACAGTACTCCGGCAATAGCACACAGCCATAATGGCGCACTCCAACTGCCTGTTGTAGTGTGTAATGCACCAGCTAGCATAGGACCAATAGCCGCGAGCAAATAACCTACGCTTTGCGACATACCTGAAAGCGACGCTGCTTGTTGCGAATCATCGGTTCGTAAACTAATAAACGACAGCCCTAATATAAAACACGCCCCAGAGCAAAAGCCCAGCATTAGGGTCCAAACAAAAGCAAAGTTAGGCATGTAAAGTAGCCCCAATGCACTGAGTGCACTCAGCATGGCTAAAATAAAGCTAAGCGCGCTTTGATCTTTTAATTTGGCAAGTAACGGAATTAATATTAAACCCGGTAATGCAGTCGCTATTTGAAAAGCCCCATGATAAGCACCTGCTTGCGTGGCACTTTGGCCAGTTTCGATTAATATACTGGGTAACCACGTGATAATTATATAATTTAAGAATGAGTTTAAACCCAGCAGTAGGGTAATTTGCCATGCTAGTAAATAACGCCATACACTTTTTGAAGTGTCAGCGTGTTGAGCAATACTCGCGGGTTTTGTGTGTTTACTTAATTGCGACATCCATATAATAATACTCGCCAGAGTAATAAGAGCTGATGAGCCCAGCGCAAGTTGCCATCCTAATCCGTTTAACTGACTAAGCGGAAATACCAAAGTGGAAAACCCACCCGATACCACGCCCATAGTAAGCACGTAGGCTGAGGTCATTAATGCAACCTTTGCAGGAAAGTCGCGCTTAATTAAACTTGGTAATAATACGTTTGCAATGGCAATACCCACACCAATAATAGCGGTGCCCACAAAAAGCATGGCTGAGGTATTTATTACCCGCGCTGCAACCCCAGCAAGTATAAATAACAAAGCTACAAACAAGGTGCGCTCTAACCCCTGCTTTTTAGCAAGAGTTGCGGCCATTGGCGATACAACCGCAAAGGCAATGAGTGGCAATGTTGTTAAAAACCCAGCTTGCAATGCGCTAAGCCCAAAGTGATTAATAATTTGTTCAAGCACAGGTGCAATACCTGTAAATGTGGCGCGTAAATTTGCGGCAATAAGTAATATGCCAAGCACAAGTAATATGCCAGCAAAGCGTGATTTAGGTGTGTTATTTAACAAAAGGGAAGACCATTAAAGCTAATACTTAATGGGCGCTAGTATAAAGGCTTAGCAAAAACTATAATTTAGAGATAATGACATTAAATAACTAAAAACAGACAAAACTATGTTTGATGCAATTGGTTGGGACGACATTAAAAATTTTGAAACTATGGCGCAGCCCATAATAGCCAAAATAGAGCACGCCCATGCAAGTCACGAAATACCACTACATACCCATCCTAAAGGGCAGTTAATTTTAGCGCTACATGGTTATGTAACGTGTGAAGTGTCAGCCAAAATGTGGATGGTGCCCACGCACAGTGCAATTTGGATCCCAGCACAAAAGGTGCATAGCAATAGGGCGTCTGATAACGCGCAGCTTTGTCATTTATTTATTGATAGTAGTAAAAACGGTATGCCGCTAAATACCTGTACGTTAGCTATTACGCCGTTAGTTAAAGAGCTAATGTGCGAGTTGGCTGCGCATAATCAGCACTATACTTTAAATAGTAAAACAGCACGTTTAGCGCAGGTGTTATTTGATCAACTTATTGAAATGCCAGTACAACCACTCGATTTTGTATTATCTAAAAATGAGGTAATTCAAACTATGAGCGATCAGCTCATAAACAAGCCAAACAATCGAAAAACACTACCACAATGGGCTAAGCAGTTTGCATTAACTGAGCGCACATTAGCGCGGTTAATTAAAAAAGAAACAGGTATGACATTTGGAAAGTGGCGTACGCAATTGCATATAATTACAGCCTTAAAAGCGCTTTCTGATAAGCAAAATGTGCAGCAGGTGTCGGAGTTATTAGGGTATGAATCGGTTAGTGCGTTTATTACTATGTTTAAAAAGGTGATGAAAAAGTCGCCCATGAAATACATGAGCGACTTAAATCAGTTAAATTAGGCTAGCCCTTAAATTAGCTTAGCCCTTAAATAAGCATTACCACGTATAAGTTGCCGAAAGCATGGCGTTACGTGGTTTGCCAGGGAAGTATCTGTCGCCGGTAAAGCTGGTGTAATCGGCGCGTTCCGCATAAGCCTCATTAGTTAAATTAATAATGCGGGCAAGCACTTCAAGGTTATTAGTAACTTGCCACTGAGCGCGCAGGCTTAAAACATCATGCCCTTGGTACTTATTTAAGTTTTCTGGGTCGGTGTAGTAGTTACCAACGCGGTGCCACTGCAAAGCAAATTGCGCGTTGTTTAATGCCTGCCATGTTAAATCGAGATTAGCAATATTACGCGGCGCGGTGTCTATGTCGTTGCCGTTTATATTTAAACCGTTAAGTATTTGGTTGTTAGTATAAGTATGCTTTGCGTGCGTGCCTGCAAAGTTAAGCGCAAGCGACTGCGTTAGCTGGTAGTCAAGCTCAAGCTCAATACCACGATGGCGAGAGCTGCCATTATTTACCGTAAAAAAGTCACTATCGCGGTAAATCGTATTGTGTTTACTCATAGCGTAAACAGACACGCCATAACGTAGCTTTTCGTAAATCCCTTTAATACCTAGTTCTGCGTTATTGGCTATTTCGGCGCTTAAATTTGCAGTGGTTTGCTCGCGTTGTAATTGGTATAGCTCAGCCGCTTGTGGCGCTCTGTAACCGCGAGAAAAGTTTGCATAAAGCGTGTTATTTGTATTGTACTGATAACTAACCCCAAGCTTTGGCGATAGATTACTAAAACTATTTTTCCCACTTTCAGGGCGGCTGTATCGGCAGCCACCAAAGCCGCATTCTGTGCCATCGTCTTTTGTTCTACCTGCTAGCATATTATTGGTGTAGTCGTACTGCATATGCTCGTAGCGCACACCTGCGGTAAGTAACCACTTATTTAATTGCCAATCAAGTGATGCAAAAGGGGCATAAAGCGTGGCGTTTACATCGTAATCGTAATGCTTACCTTGTGGCACTGTAGCAACTAAAAATGCAGAACCTTGAGTGGGCTCATTTTGGCTTTGAGTAAAGTCGGCTTGCGTGTATTCGCCATCAAGCCCTAGGTTTACTTTTACATTACTTTGTAAATTATATTGATAAAGCGATTGTATGCCAAAACCAGTTTGACTGTTTTTTTCAAGCGGTGTGCCGGGTAAAAAGTGCTTAAAAAAGTCCATGCTTTGGTCGCGAAAATATAACGTAGTAGAGAGCACATCATCGTTATTTAATTGCCATGTTGCATTGCTCCACGCTCTAAATGAACGTGCTTTTCTAAATGCGTCTGGGTCAAAGTTTTTTTGCGAGAGGTCTTCGTTTTTATAGCTTTCAAAGCCCGTAATAAATCCCGCAGTTTGCTGATCTAGGTTTGTGTAAGTAAGCCCAGAGGTAAGTAATAAATTATTATTTGAATAGCGATGGCGAATATTAACTTTTTGTTGCTCTACGCTTTCGTCGTCGCGGTAACCGCTATCGTCGGTAACACTTGCGTTAATGCCTATACCGCTGTTGCCGTAATCTTGTCCTGCGCGTAATTTGTAGCGAGTATAGCCGTACGAGCCATAATCTAAACCAACTAAACCACCGCCTTGTGTGGTGTCGGGTGTTATTACATTAATAACACCATGCACAGCGTTTGAGCCATAAAGTGCAGAGCCAGGGCCTTTTAGCACCTCAATGCGCTGCGCCATTTCACTGTGCGCTTCAAATAGCTCGTTTATGTTACAAAACCCAGCTGCTCTCAGTGGTATGCCATCCTCCAAAGTCAATATGCCACCACAAGCGCCTGCGCCCGAAAGCACTTGTGAGCGAAGCGCGGGTAAATACTCTTGGCCATTTCCGCGTTGAATATTAGCACCCGCTACACGTTGCAGAGCTTCTTCAATATGGGTAGGGGCTATGCTATTTAGCTGCGCTTGATTTAGTGTGCTTATTGATAAAGGGAGTGGGGTAGATAGCGCTTCAATACGTGATGCAGTGGTTGTTATGGTTTCTATTGCATCATTATTTTGATTATCGGCAAACGCAGTGTGGCTAAAGGGTAATATCAGCGGCAAAAAATAAGGTTTCATACATTCCTTGAAAGTAATCTATATTGCATTACCTCTATAATATGCGGTTTTAATGTGCTTTTAAACTCGTTGCGTTAAAGCGTACGTAACCTATGTATTTTGTATATGAAAGATAATATAAAGCATGCGGCTGCCGGAAATAATAACGCGAGCACTAAAAAGTACTCAAATAAAATATAACCAACAATCCCACCTAGTAAAAAGCCGCTTATAATGAGTAAAAATATAACGCATTTACGCGTATCAAATTGCTCACCTTTTAGCGCTTTTCCGATCATTAAGCCAAGGTCGGTAAAAATACCGGTTAAATGTGTGGTACGTATAACTGCACCACTGTAATTAGTTGCTAGCGCATTTTGTAGCCCACACGCAGCAGACGTTAAAACAATACCGTAAACGAATGTATTTTTAAGTAAATAAGCACTCGCCAGTAATAACAGTCCTTCAATAAAAAGCAAAGTGTCGTAATGACGACCAAGTTTTAATGAGCCACCAGAGAGCAAAAAGCCCGACAGCGCAGAGCCCAACATAAAGCTGATAATTATTGAAAGTAGCAATAAGGCAGTGCTGGGGTTAGTTATTACTTTAATACCAAGTAAAGTAACAGAGCCAGATACATGCGAAATAGCCTGATGCTCAAATCCTAATAAGCCTACAGCGTTTATTACGCCCGCTATAAATGCGAGCGTAAACGCGCCATATTCAACCCATTTTGGTAGTTTTGTAAACATTGGTTATCTCTTAACGTGTGCAGTGTTAATTATTGAGTTTGTGCTTTAAAACGTTTTATTTGCTCATCAACTAATTTTGTATCAATTACGCCACGCTTAAAAGCAATGTAAGTAGGAAACGTAAACTCATTTAATTGCCGAGCATAAATGTTTTTATATTCTTTTGAGTACCACAAACCTGCTTGATAGTTAGTTATTGCGTATTCAACACGTTTTTTTTCTAGTAGCTCAAAAGTGTCTTTAGTTGAAAGTGAGCGAAGTAGATTATTCTCATCAAGGCTGTACTTTTTAGCAATAACCTCAGGCAAAGCAACGCCGCGCAGCATCGCTATTGGGGTATTTGATAAATCGTCAGTGAGCAGTTTATCTTTGTTTAAAGTAAATAAACCATACTTAGTAGTGTGCAAAGGCACGCTTGTAAAATCTAAATACTTTGCACGTTCCTCTGTATTGGCCAAAGAGAAATAGCAGTCGTAGTAACCCAGCGCCATTTCTTTTTTAACGCGCGCCCATGGCAGATGAATTACGTCAATTTTAAGATTTAAATTACGCTCAATAAACGTTAAATATTCAATATCTAAACCCGTGAACGTATCGCTTTTCTCATCAAATATAGTAAAAGGCGGGTAGTGGGTTGTTACGCAGCGCAGGGTTTTACTTGGCGCTGCAAGTAATAACGAAGGTAAAGTTAAAGCTAAAAACAGGAATATTGCGCGCATAAATATAAATTCGATATCTTTTAAAGTACATAACTTGAACGCCAATTATACAGTTACTGAGTTTAATTGCATTGATCTAAGTATTTTTACCTAGCGTATAAGTTAAATTTTGTGAGATATACCATGTTTAACGCAGAACAGCAGTCACGCATTATCGAAATGGCGTGGGAAGATAGAACCCCCTACGAGGCTATAGAGCAGCTATACGGATTAAAGTATCCGCAGCTGGTGGTTTTTATGCGAGACAATGTTTCAAAAGGCAGTTTTAAAGTTTGGCGTAAGCGCCATGCAGGTCGTAAAACAAAACATTTAAAATTACGCGATCCCGCTATTATGCGAAGCCACTGTAAAACACAATATAAACAACGTTAAATAGGTGTTAGTTGTTTCATATGATGTTCATCCGTGTTTGTTAACCTTTAGCTATTAATTATGCTAGAGATTATTTATGAAAGCACCTATATACACAGCACTAATAGCATTGGCTTTATGTTCAATAAGCGCAGACGCAAAACCGCATAAAGATAAGCATGGTCATAAACACGGCCATAAAAAGCATCATTCACATAAGCATAACGACAATGACTACCTTTCTAAAAAAGAGGCAAAGCAGCTAATCCGCGCAGGTTGGACGCCACCAGGGCTAAGTAAAAGCTATCATCGAGGCGACTTTTTAGAACGCGATTTATACAAAAGAGGTAGAGTGATTGAACGCTCTAGAGATAATGGTACAGTGAGTATAGAAATAGACCGTACAGTTATCCATATGGTGCACGATACTCGAGAAATACTTTCAATTCTAAGTCGCTAAATTAACTTTATAAGGATATTAAAATGCTCATTGCGCTGGCTATAATTATTGGCTTTTTTTTACTGGTTACCTTATTACCTATGTCGTACAGCCAGCATTACTTAGTGCGTAGCTGCGATTTTGTGCGCTTACAGGTTTTTTATATTGCCAGTTTTGTAGCCGTTACTTCGTTGTTTTTATTATGGCAAAGTAGCGCAATAGGCTATGTATTTATAGCCTTAACCTCATTACTTATAATGATTTTACAAGGTAAATGGATTTACCCGTATACGTGGCTTGCTAAAAAAGAAGTGCAAAGCGCACCTAAGCACATCGACCATAGCATTCGAATTATGTCGGCAAATGTACTTATGTCGAACCATAAAAGTGAGAAGTTAATTAGTCTTGTTGATGAGCATCAACCCGACCTACTTATTACGCTTGAGAGCGATAGCTGGTGGGAAAATAAATTATCAGTCATTAAAAAAAATTACCCGTATTACATAGAATGCCCTAAAGACAATCGTTATGGCATGCACTTATACAGCAAGTTTAAAATACTCGATGCACAAATATGTGAGCTTATAGAAGAAGATATTCCCTCAATTCATATTTTGTTTGAAAACGATGAAGGCCTACAAATGCAAGGGCACTTTATTCACCCAGCACCACCAAGCCCGACAGAGGAAGACTCATCACGTCCGCGCGACTCAGAGCTAATAATGGTGGCTAAAGCACTTAAAAACCCTACACGACCTACCATAGTTGCCGGAGATTTAAACGACGTAGCGTGGTCGCGCAGCACCCGTTTGTTTATGCAAATAAGTGGCTTTTTAGACCCTCGAAAAGGCCGTGGTTTTTATAATACCTTTCATGCAGGCTACTTTTTTATGCGTTGGCCGCTCGATCATTTATTTCACAGCGAAGGCTTTAAAGTAAAGCGTATTAAGCGCTTAGCTAAATATGGCTCAGATCACTTTGCGCTACTCACTGAGCTTTCTTACGAAAACGCTAATCAGCAGTCATTAGAAACTAAATCGGCGCAGCACAAGCAAGAAGAAATCCAAGAGCTCGCAATGAGTAAAGCCGATAAGCGAAAGGTGCCGAGGTTTGATTAGTAACGTTAGATATAGCGGTATTTATATAAAGCATTGAGTTATTAATAGCTGAAGCCTGACTTGTGTTGAATTGTTACTGTGTTATTTGGTTTATACTTTATTTTTAATATATATACTTGTTTTCTTAGAAGTAAAGAGTGGTAAAGCTCTCAAAATAAGCGCTGGCAATTAACTTACCTTGTTTGTACTTTTTAGTCATTGAGAATAGCGTTAATACGTTCAAAACGTTGGATGTTCGATTATATGTTTGAGTTTTTTCGGCTTACTTTATTGGTTTTAGGTGCTATTCCTTTACTTGTATACCCATTTGCAGTTATCGCTAGTCTTATGGGCTTAGGAAGTAAGCCTAGTATTAATATTCCATTGTTTAATAGAATCATGAATAAATTTTTTCTATGGGGCGTTTTAATATATCCCATGGTGTTTTTTGGATGCTATTGGCTTAGCGATAATTTTATAGAATATGACCTTATATTGGCTTCTCTGCCCATGTTTTTTTTACTATTACTCTGGGGCAGTTTTCACTTTATGGATGCTCCAGCAAAATACGAAACGTAAAATGGGCACAAAGTTTATTGAAGTTGAAAAATATAAATCAGATAAACGAATTAACTCGATTATTATGCAATTTAGTTTATTCACTAAGCGTTCGATAGCTTTTCTAATACTAGGGCTTGAGAAAAAGCGCTTTGAGTACCTAGCTAAATATTACCTAATCATTCTCCATTCCTCATCAAACTTTCTCGTAAAATACCAAGAGCCAGCTGTAAGTAACGCTAGTAAGCGAAAAATAGTAATTGATGTAACACATCATGTAGGTTAGTTAGGTTTAAATGCTAGACAGTCCTCTCATGCACTTTGAGGGTTCCGAAATCTAATACATCCTTATGAGCAAATGGCTAGTAAAATGTACCCTGATGCAGATACATGTGATATTTCTTGGTTAGTTGTTCAGGCCGCAGTAAATGATTTAGCAAAGACATTAAAAACGACTGAACACTTGGTGGGTATGAGAGTTTACGATTAAACATAAAATTAGACCACGATATTTGTTCAACATTAAAGGCTACTTTTTAGCTTTTAGCTCCTCATATTCACATTAAAAGCGCGATGTAAAATCGCACCTACGAATATATCCAAAACTCGGTACTATCTCTTAAAATTTGGTACTGTCTCTTACTAAAAACTAAGTATTGTTTCCTGAAAACTACTTTCTAAAAGTCATAAAAAAGCCTAAAAGCGGTTACCCACTTTTAGGCTTAATAATTTTTGTATTTTAAACACGTATTAAAAATCTGTATTTAAAACACTTATTTCATTTATGCAGCTAAATTAGCTGGCGATCATAATGCTTTTAACATTAACAAATTCGCGCATACCAAAACCGCCGTGTTCTCTGCCGTAGCCACTGCCTTTAACGCCACCAAATGGTAGGTTAGGTTGTGCTAAACCGTAGCCGTTAATATTGATCATGCCGGTGTCGAAGTACTTTTTGGCAAGCTCAATGGCTTTTTTCTCATCTTTTGAGAAAATACCACCGCCTAAACCGTAGCGAGAATCGTTGGCGATGCGCATAGCATCGTCGTTATCTTTCGCTTTAATAAGCGAAGCGACAGGGCCAAATAATTCGTCATCGTAGGCCGGCATGCCAGGTGATAGGTTATCAAGTAGCGTTGGTGGGTAGTAGTAACCTGTTTGCGATGGTATTTCGCCACCCGTTACTATGTTTGCACCTGCTTTAACTGATTCCATTACTTGGTCGTGAATGCCGTCGCGTAAATCTTCACGAGCCATTGGGCCTAAGTCTGTGCCATCTGCCATTGGGTCGCCCATTTTCATGGCTTCGAACTGCTCTTTAATTTGTGCTTTAAAGTCATCGTAAAGTGACTCAACAACAACATAACGTTTAGCTGAAACACACGTTTCGCCGTTATTGATCATGCGACCTGTTACACAGGTTTTAACTGCAAGCTCTAAATCAGCGTCATCAAGTACTAAGTATGCATCGTTGCTACCCAGTTCTAACACTGTTTTTTTAGCGTGTTTACCCGCTTCTGCAGCTACTTTTTTACCTGTGGCATCACTACCCGTAAAGGTTACGCCGCTAATTGCTTTGTGCGCAATGAGTGAGCTGGCGGTTTTACCGTCGATGAGTAAGTTGCTGAAACAGTACTCTGGGAAACCGGCTTGTTTAAATAGCTCTTCAATTTTTTCAGCCATGCCAAATACGTTACCAGCATGTTTTAATACGGTTGTGTTACCCGCCATTATGTTGGCAGCACTGTAGCGAATTACCTGATAAAGCGGGAAGTTCCACGGTTGAATACCTAACAGTACACCTGTTGGTTGGTAGCTGATAATTGCACGGCCGCCGTCCATATCACGTTCTTCGTCAGCAAGTACTTGTGGGCCTTGTTCGGCTGTGTAACGACAAATAGCTGCACATAGTTCAACTTCTTGAAAGCCTTGCTCGTATACTTTACCCATTTCTTCGGTCATGAGTTTTGCAATAGATTCTTTTTGCTCTTCGAAAAGTGAGGCTAACTTATTAAGATATCTCGCACGTTCAGTGAACGACGTTAAGCGCCATTTTAAGTATGTTTCGTGAGATTTTTCGATTACCTGTTCAGCTTCTTTTTGAGAAAGTAGCGTATAGGTTTCAATGGTTTGCTCAGTTGCCGGATTAATCGTTTTAACTGTGTTACTCATTTCTATCTCCTTACAAATTAATTATCTATAAGGGTGCAAAACAAAAGCCAATATCAAAAAAGCAGCATTAATTAAATTTAAGTCATTGAAATGTAGGGTTTATTTCTTGTTTTTATTCTGCTAATAACTTTTTACTACTGTAAATATATTATCCAAGGCAGTAAAAAGTTCTGATTTATGCAAAAGTTACAAGGGTGATTGCTCATTTTTATTTAACTTATAGAAGTTCTTTAGCAATACGTTTTAATAGGTAGGTTTCTCGTAAAATGGAGAGTCCTTGTTTTTCACTATTAGCAAGTGTGCGCTCGTTATGTGCAATTGCGTCGTTAATATCAACCCATTTAGCGGTCATGCCATTTTGCTGCTCATAATGCTCTAACTGTGCTTTGCCAAACTCGTCGGCAATATTACATACAAAGCAATACGATTTAATATGAATAATATCAAAGTCGTCTTTATACCAAGGGCGATATTCTTCATAGAGTCCAAAGGCTTTAACAACACTTATTTTTTGTGCACCGGTTTCCTCGCTTAGTTCACGCATCAAGCCTTGCTCAATACTTTCGTCTTCATCTATTCCACCACCAGGTAAACTGTAGTCTTCATAGCGGTTTGTATACATTAAAAGTATTTTATTATTTTTAATAACAATGGCGCGAGCCGTTAAACGGGTAAATTGACTGCCTTGGTCAATATTAATACCTGAATGTATTAAGGTTTTTAATTGCTGCATTTCGTCTCCTTTTTTAGGTTTTTAATGATAACAGTTGCTACCATTCTATAAATAGAAACGATTTTAATTATTTTTCGTAATTTGTGATCGTTTTTTTTAAGCATACGTAAATATTAGGTTGGTAAAATAGATAGTATTGGATTACTTAACTATTTAAGTAATTAGATTCTAGGTGCGCCTTTAAATTAATATTTAGGATGCGTAGAATAAGAAAAAAAGCATAGGGATTTATCATGTTAGACATACTTTTAGTAGACGATGACGTCGAGTTTAGTGACGTTGTATGCCACATAGTCGAATTCCTCGGCCACAATATAAGCACCGCCACCAGTTTAAAAGAAGCACATCAATGGTTTGAAAATAATACCTTTGACCATGTGCTGCTTGATTTTATGTTACCTGATGGTAGCGGTTTGCACTTACTTGATCACCTAAAAACGATTGGGCAATCTCCAAAAATTACACTTATATCGGGTCATCCTTCAGTTAAAGGCATTTTAGCTGAGATGTGTGAGCCAAATGTAGGGCATTTATTAAAGCCATTACAACGCGAAGATTTAGAACTGGTTTTAAATGGCCCTAAAAAAGCAGTTAAAAAAGCAAAGTCGGGCGGTATAACGCGTCACTTTGGTGGTTTAATTGGCGAATCAGAAGTAATGCACAAGCTTTACAATATGATTGAACGCGTTGCTAAAACAAATGCCAATGTAATGTTGATGGGTGAAAGTGGTGCAGGTAAAGAAGTTGTAGCTCAGGCTATTCATAACGCAAGCCAGTGCGAAGGCCCGTTAGTGGCGAGCAACTGTGGTGCGCTTTCAAAAGAATTAATAGGTAGTGAATTATTTGGCCATGAAAAAGGCGCCTTTACCGGCGCTATAGCCCGCAAAGAAGGGGTATTTGAGCAATCAAATAACGGTACTTTGTTTTTAGATGAAGTGACCGAAATGCCAATTGATATGCAGCCAAATTTACTGCGAGTGCTTGAAACTAAAAAAGTAACACGCGTAGGTGGTAACAGAGAAATACCAACCAATTGTCGTGTTATTTCAGCCACTAACCGCTCGCTTACTGATTTAGCGCAAAATAATATTATTCGTGAAGATATTTACTTTAGGTTGGCTGTTTTTCCTATTGATATACCGCCACTTCGCGATAGAAAAGAAGATATTCCTTTATTAGCTAAAGCATTTTTAGATCAACTTAATGATGAAAACGGTACCCCATTTAGTTGGACGCCAACGCAGCTCAAAGAACTGCAAAGCTATGAATGGCCCGGTAATGTGCGAGAGCTTCGCCACGCTATACACCGTGCATTTATTATGAGCGATCCGCAAACCAGCGACATTACTCTACCTGATAGCTTAGAGTCGCCTTTTTCGCGCGTTAATAACCAAGCGGCCGAAAAGCCAGTATCAGCAGGACAAACCATTGAAGAAGTTGAAAAAGAACTTATTCATGCAACGCTTGATAAGGTGCAAGGTAATAAAACGCTTGCTGCACAAATGCTGGGTATTAGCACCAAAACACTTTATAACCGCCTTAATGCATATGGCGGTATTGGCGAATATAAATAGATTTGAGGAAGGGCATGACATCCGATAACCAAACAGAGCAACTAAACAAATTAGTACACGATGCAAGAGCGCCGCTTAATCGTATATCGATGAATGCAGAGCTTATTAAGTTGGTACTTGAAAACGATATGCCAAAAGAAAAAGCGCTAGATGCACTTGATAAAATTATTAACAATTGCCAACAGTGTAGTGAAAGTTTACAAAAAATAACTGACTCTCAATAAATAGTAAGTGTTGTACAAACTCTAATTCGGGAAGCTAAATGAGCAAGCAAAAACAGCAAGGTAAAGCGAATGTTACTTGGGCAGCTTTTATAGTTGTTGTGTTAAGTATTATTGTAGGTAACGCAGTTTTAGCATTGAATACGATTCAAGGTTTAACGCAAACCCAAAAGAGTTTAGATAACACTAATATGCTGACAGCGGCAATTGAGCAACTGCATTTATCAATAGTGCAGGCTGAGTCTGGTCAGCGCGGTTATTTATTAACAGAAGAGACTGACTATTTAACGCCTTATTACGATGCTATTGGACAAATTGAAGCTCAAACAGATCATGTTAAGTCACTACACTCTGAGATTGACGGCCAAGCTGAGCGTATTGCTCAGTTGTTAGTACTAGTTGATAGCAAAATTAAAGAGCTGAAGCAAACTGTAAACCTAGCATTGGATGACAAAGAGCGACGTGCAATTTATGTGTTAAATACACATAAAGGTCGGGAGCTTTATAAGCAAATTAGAGAGTATGTTAATGAAATTCAAGACCGTGAATTACTCTTTAAAGTGAGCCATTTTTCAAAGTTAGCGCAAATTAAGAATGAAGCTAAAATCACGTTTGCTATTACAGCAATCACAAGCTTATTACTTATTATTGGTATGTTTGTAATGACACGTCTTAATTTAAGAAATGCAGCTAAGTATCGTTTTGAGCTTGAAAAACAAAACGAGACTTTAGCAACTAAAGTGTCTGAGCGTACGCAAGAATTAACGTTGTATTCTGACGAACTGAGCCGAAGTAACCGAGAGCTTGAAGAGTTTGCTTTTGTAGCGAGCCATGATTTACAAGAACCGCTTAGAAAAATTCAAGCCTTTAGTGACCGCCTCGAAACCATGTTTAAAGATGAGCTTGGTGAAAAAGGGATTGATTACATTGGCCGCATGAAAAATGCAGCGCAACGCATGTCTAACTTAATTAATGATCTATTAGAGTTCTCGCGTATTACTACGCGCGGCAAAGACTTCGATGATACAAATTTAAACGAAGTAGTAACCGATATATTAAGTGATTTAGAAATTGCGATAAAAGAGTCAGATGCACAAATTGATGTAGAAGACTTACCGGTTATTCAGGCTGATAAAAGCCAAATGCAGCAGCTGTTTTTGAACTTGTTGTCGAACGCTGTAAAATTTAGGCGCCCAGGTGTAAGTCCACATATAAAAATCAGCTACCAAGATAAAGATATTTTTAGTGAGGATCATAATACCAATTTGAGCTTTCAAGTTATTACTATAGAAGATAACGGTATTGGTTTTTCACAGGACTATGCCGATAAAATATTTGTACCGTTTCAACGTTTGCACGGTCGCTCACAATATAAAGGCACAGGTATTGGCCTTTCTGTATGTAGGCGTATTGTGGAACGTCATGGCGGAACAATTACAGCAAAAAGTAAAGACGGTGAAGGTGCAACCTTCATTATAAAACTACCTGTGGAAGCTGCGCTTTTCACATTGCAAGGAGAGGCTTAAATGCCCTATTCAAAAGTAAAACCTATTACTATTTTAATGGCAGACGATGATGAAGATGATCGTTTGTTAACACAAGATGCCCTTGCCGAAAGCCGTGTACTTAACGAGCTTCATTTTGTTGAAGATGGCGTTGAGTTACTTGAATATTTAGAACGTAAAGGTAAGTTTGAAGACAAAACAGTGTCGCCGCGACCAGGATTGATATTACTTGATTTAAACATGCCAAGAATGGATGGTCGTGAAGCACTTGAAGCTATAAAAGCAAACCCTAATTTAAAGGGAATTCCGGTTGTTATTTTAACTACGTCTAAGCAAGAAGAAGACATGGTTAAAGGGTATAACTTAGGTGCCGCATCTTATATTACAAAGCCTGTGACGTTTGATGGTTTAGTTGATTTGATGAAAACGCTAGGAAAATACTGGGTAGAGTTTGTAGAGCTACCGACAACATTTAACGATTAATGGAGATTGTATGTTAGATAAAGTGACTCAGTTGCTGCTTGTAGAAGATGATGAAGATGATTACATACTCACCTGCGACTATCTGGACCAATTGGATTCACACACGTTTAACATTCAATGGATAAGTTCCCCAGAGCAGGCAATTGCAACGCTTAGTAAAAACGAGCATGACATTTGCCTGCTTGATTACCGCTTGGGTGCATCTAATGGTTTAGATGTATTAAAAGAAGCGATTGCTAATGGCTTTAGCGGCCCCATAATTATGCTTACCGGGCAGTCAAACGATGAGTTAGACTCGGCAGCGCTTGATGCCGGTGCAGTAGATTATTTAATAAAAACAGAAATGAGTTCGAGCCGCTTTGCGCGCGCTATTCGTTATGCACTTGCTCGTAAAGATGTTGAAGGTGAGCGAGTAGAGCGTTTAAAGGCCGAAGCTGAAAATCGCTCAAAAGACCGCTTTTTAGCTCATTTAAGCCACGAATTACGTACTCCTCTATCGTCTATTTTAGGTTACACCGAACTATTAATGCAGAGCGACTTTAGTCAGCAAGCAGAAAATGAATTGGGTGTTATTTATCGAAACGGTAAACATTTATTGAGCCTGTTAAACGATGTGCTCGACTTATCTAAAATAGCAGCCGATAAACTGGAACTTACCCTAAGCGAAGTTAACCTTGATAGCATGCTTGCCGATGTATACACGCTAATGCGCGTATCGGTGCTAGATAAGGGCCTTACGCTGCGCTTTGAATCTCATCAGCCATTACCTTTGGTTGCACGACTGGATGCAACAAGAGTTCGCCAAATTTTAATAAATCTAATAAACAATGCGGTTAAATTTACCGATAAAGGCGAAATTGTTGTTAATGCGTGGACGCAGTGGGTTGATGATCGTGAAATGCTATTTTTTAGCATTAAAGACTCAGGCATGGGCATTGCCCCTGAAAAACAAGAACTCATATTCAAGCCATTTGAACAAATAGCTGATGTAGAATCACGCTCTGTAGGTGGCGCAGGCTTAGGCTTGGCAATATGTGCTGAATTGTTAGCACGTATGCACGGTGATATTAGTTTGCATTCTGAAATTGGTAAAGGCTCTACGTTTACTATTTCGGTTTACCCAGGTGATATTAGCGAAGTAGAACGACAGGTACTTAATTTTAGCAGTGCGCCGCAACTACAAAGTAAATCGGCTCCATGTAAAGTGCATGGGCGAGTATTAGTAGTTGATGATTTACGTGATTTACGCATGCTAGTCGGTCATATGATCAGTACCTGTGGTGCGCGCGTCGATTATGCCGAACATGGCCAACAAGCGCTTGAAAAAGTGCGTATTGCAGATGCGTATAAAGCGCCTTACGACATTATTTTTATTGATATTCATATGCCTGTAATGGGCGGCAAGGAAGCTACCATAGAGCTTAGAAAAATGGGTTACAAAGGCCCAATAATCGCGCTCACTGCCGCTACTATGAAAGGCATACATGAGGAGCTTGCTGCACTTGGCTTTAACGATGTAATACCAAAACCTGTTGATAGCGCGGCTTTATATCAATGTTTGCAAGATTATTTGGTAGCGCCAGAGCATGCACCGCAAGCTAAAGATATAAATTGTAGTAAGGGCTTAACCGAGAAAAAGCAGCGCTTTTTACTTGTTGAAGACGATCACGATGCAGCGCAAATTACGCAGCTACTTTTAGAAAGTCTAGGCGTTGAAACCGTCATTGCGTCTAGCTGCGCACAATGTTTGCAAATACTTAATCACGACCAGCAATTTAATAAGGTATTGTTAGACATGCATTTACCTGATGGGCGTGGCATTGATTTAGGCCAGCAAGTTAATGAGCGATATCCAGAGCTACGCTTGGTGATTGTAAGTGGCGCAGAGCCAGATCCTAAAGAAATAAAAGATTTAAATATTGACCGAGTTTTACTTAAACCTATTAATTTGAGCTTACTTGAAACGCTTATTAGCTAGGGCCTGTTTATCTTTCGAGGTTAAATTTGCAGCAGTATGTTTGGTATTTAGGCAAGGCAGAGCCTGTGTAGTGTGGTTATTACCCATAAATAGGCGATAACGTAGCACAAATGCCAAACACGCGCTGCCCGAAGGGTTCTGCCCAGGGGCTATATACTCTTTGTTGCCTACATGGATTTAGGTAAGGGGCGTGAGCAGGACGCGGAAGCTTTGCTCGGTTTTTACTTATTCTTACAGGGATGTAAGTCAGTAGAATAACGCAGGAGCAGTTACCGAGCCACTAGGTTACAAATCTCGCGCCGCGATTAAATAGCCCCTAGATTGAACAAATTTTAATCCTGAAAGGTCAACAGGTCCAATAACTGAGACATTATTTATATGCATTCAATAAAGTTAGTATCTGAAGAATTAACACCATCAAAAGTAGTGTGTGTTGGCCGTAACTATACCGCACACATTGCAGAGCTAAATAACGAAACGCCAGACAAAATGGTATTATTTAACAAACCAAATAGTGCAATTACTAATACGTTATTTGCGGCTCATAACGGCGATACGCTGCATTATGAAACCGAGCTATGTTTTGTAGTTAAAAATAAAAAATTTGTAGGGGTTGGACTCGGCCTTGATTTAACTAAGCGTACTGTGCAAAGTAAATTAAAAAATAAAGGACTTCCATGGGAGCGCGCAAAAGCGTTCGACGGCTCTGTTATTTTAACTGATTTTGTAGCGCTAACAGAGACAATGAAGCACTTTACTTTTGAACTTAAAATTAATAATGAAGTAATTCAGCGAGGCGATACTCATTTTATGCTGCATAATCCGGACTCAATTTTACAAGAAATTAGTGAATTTATGAGCTTAGAAGATGGTGATGTAGTAATGGCAGGCACACCGTCGGGCGTAGGCGAGGTAACACCTAAAAGTATTTTTGCTGTGGCACTTTATGCTAATGATCAGTGCTTGCTTGAGCATCAGTGGCAAGTAAGTAAAAATTAATAACTTGCTGTTGGTAGTGTTTATCAAAGTCGGCAAAGGTAGTTTTAAGCCAATTATGCTGACTTTGTTGATACTCAGGCGATTGTAGTACATTATTTTTTAGCGCGCGGTTAATTTTTTTAAGCGCTTGCTGTGCAAAATTATTAGGTGCGTTAGCCGCACAACCTATTGCTCCTCGTATAAATTGAATGTCATTTTCTGCAATTGGTACACTCTCTATATTCGTATATTCTCCTTGTTTATTAAAGTAATCGGCCATAAACGGGTAATCAATTGAGTAGTCTAAAAAGCCGTGACTCAAGCGTGCTATAACAGCCTGACTTTCATTTTCGCTACTCCAACTTAACGACGACTCTTTATCTCGTTTTGTATTTTCAATAATTGTATTAATTTTAGTTGTAAATTTACGTGCAGCAGCTTGCCCGTATACGTATTGCGGGTCGGTTAATAAATTAATAAGGTGAATAGGCGAGCCGTGCTTTTCTTCTAATTTGGGCTTTAGCTCTTTAGTCGTGATAATTGAAAATGGGGGATATACCGTTGTTGGATTTGAGTAGTTAAGTAGTTGGTTATTATGTTTTTTATAAATAACACACGGGAAGCATACGTTTTTTCCTTCACTTAAATATTTATTTATACGCTGCTGAGGGACAATTAAGCGGGTATGTTTTACATCTGTTATGGTTTTAATGAGTTGCTCGGTTAGGTTGTCGCAAATACCGCCTTGTGGTGCACTTTCGCTTTTAGCTATATGAAAAGGGGGCGTGTAACTTTGCAGCCAAATAATTTCTTCTAGAGGCTGTAATTTTTGTTCAACAGCATGCGCGTTAAATACAATTAATAGACAAAATGCATAGTATCCGTTTCTCAGCATTGATAAGTGTTCGTTGAATTAAGAAAACTTAATTAAAGTATAGTGTTGGTTGTAGTAGGGTCAAATATTTTAGTTAAAAGCAGCCTTGTTCAAGGCTGCTTTTAACTGGTACATGCTTAATAAGGCATAGGATAGTTTTTAAATATAGTGTTAATTTCACTAAGAATTTCGTCGCTTAACGTGATGTTAAATGCATCAATATCTTCTTTTAATTGGGCTATGTTTGTTGCACCAATAATTGAAGAGGTTACGCCATCTACTTGGTTACACCATGCGAGTGCTAGTTGTGCTGGAGTAATATTGTTTGCATGAGCCAGATCAACATACTGCTTAGTGGCTTGCTCTGCATTGGGTGTATCTCTAAAAATACCGTTGCGCTGCATGAAGGTCCAACGAGATCCTTCTGGGCGAGCACCGTTTAGGTATTTACCCGTTAATAAACCAGCTGCTAAAGGCGACCACGGTAAGTAGGCAATATCTTCGTGTACACATTGTTCTATTAAATACGGCCAGTCTTTAGCGTGCGCTAAGCTAAACTCATTTTGAATAGATACCATACGCGGTAAGTTATGCTCTTTGGCCAAACTTAAAAACTGGCTTATACCCCATGGCGTATCGTCAGATAAACCGCAGTGCTTAATTTTACCTGCTTTAACACATTCATTAAGGCCTTCTAGAATATCAAGCATACTAGCTTGTTGCTCTTGTGTATTTACGTCGGTAAATTTAAGAGTGCCGGGCCATTGTCTGCCAAAGTGAGGGGTAGAGCGGTTTGGCCAATGTAGTTGATATAAATCAATGTAGTCTGTTTGAAGTCGCTTAAGTGAATCGTCTACGGCTTCTATTACTGTTTGGCGAGTAATATTGCCACCATCACGTACCCACGATAATCCATTGCCTGCAATTTTTGTAGCTAGTACCACTTCGCTGCGCTTTTGCTGATTACGCGATAGCCAATTGCCAATAATTTCCTCGGTTTTACCATAGGTCTCTGGCGAAGGAGGCACAGCATACATTTCGGCTGTATCAATAAAGTTTACGCCTTGCTCGAGCGCGTAGGCTATTTGTTCATCAGCATCGCTTTGAGTATTTTGTTTACCCCAAGTCATACTGCCTAAACATACTCTTGAAACGTTAATACCACTGCTGCCAAGTGGGCTGTATTGCATGAGAATTCCTTATTGCTCGTCTTGAGAGTAGCTAACTAACGCCGATAAAAGAGGCTCTGCAATGAGGGCTTTTTGGCCTGTTTCAAAATCAAACATAACCACTTTTGAAGTGCCTGTTGTTGTTATAGCGTTTTGTGCGTGACTAAATACGGTGTAATTCATAACAAATCGGTCTGTTTTTATATCAGAAATAGTAACACCGACTGTAAGCGTATCTGGGAATGTAACTGGGCGTTTATAACGAATGTTATTTTCGCTTATTACCGGGCCCACGCCATTAGGGCTTATTGTATCGAACAGATTTATTTTATTTAAGAAGTCGATTCGGGCTATTTCAAAGTAACGTAAATACACTACATTATTTACGTGTTGTAGTGCATCCATATCAGCCCACGCTACGGTGATGTCGGTATGGATAGGGTGCTGATCTTTAAACGTTTGCATTATTTATTGGCCCTTAATTTTAAAGTACTTAGATTATCAACATGGGGTTACGAGCTCAAGGTAATTAATGGCATGTTTTTTTATAAGATGATTGTACCTATTTAATTTTAGGTCTACAGTTAAATTACACAGACAAACACAAAAACACACAGAGGTAGAAATATGCAGAACATAATTAACTGGTCCTTAGCTTGTTTGGTTTTTATAGCCTCTTTTACCTGTTACGCAATGGGTAACGAATCAGGCGCTATTATTTTGATGTTAGCGGGGTTTTTTTTCGAGGTTATGTTTTGGTTGCGCGGTTATAAAGAGCAAGAAGGTAATAAGCGCTTTTTTTAATCGCTAACTAGGGCCTGTTGACCTTTCAGGATTAAAATTTGTTCAATCTAGGGGCTATTTAATCGCGGCGCGAGGTTTGTGACCTAGTGGGCTAAGTAAAAACCGAGCAACAAAGAGTAAATTGCCCCTAGGCAGAACCCTTCGGGCAGCGTATGTTTGGCATTTGTGCTACGTTATCGCCTATTTATGGGGAATAACCACACTACATAGGCTCTGCCTTGCCTAAATACCAAACATACTGCTGCAAATTCAACCTCGAAAGATAAACAGGCCCTAGGCTTGCTTATCACATTTGATTCTATAATAATGACTGTATAAATAACCAGTTATTGTTGTGGTGATGAAGAAGTTTATTCACATAGACATGGATTGCTTTTATGCAGCAGTAGAAATGCGAGATAATCCAAAACTTGCATGTGTACCGCTTGCTATTGGAGGCAATAGCCGACGAGGCGTGCTCTCAACCGCTAACTATATAGCTAGAGAATATGGCGTGCGATCGGCTATGTCGAACTATCATGCTAAACAATTATGCCCCGATTTAGTTATTGTCCCAGGGCGCATGGCTGTATACAAAGAAGCTTCAAATCAAATACGTGAAGTATTTAGCCGCTACACAGATTTAGTTGAACCTCTTTCTTTAGACGAAGCCTACCTAGATGTAACAGACAGCACCGCTTGTAAAGGCAGTGCCACACTTATTGCACAGCAAATAAGAGCCGATATTTACAATGCCACCGGGCTCACTGCATCAGCAGGCATTGCACCGATTAAATTTATTGCCAAAATAGCCAGCGACGAAAAAAAACCGAATGGTCAATTTGTCGTTTTGCCTCATGAGGTCGATGATTTTTTAGCGCAATTACCGCTGGGGAAAATTCCGGGGGTGGGTAAAGTAACGCTCGAAAAGCTAAATTTAAAAGGCTTATATACCGGCAAGGATGTACGTGAAAAAGGCGTTAACTGGATGCAGCAACATGTGGGTAATTTTGGTGTGTCGCTTTATCAAAAATGTGCAGGTGAATATGTTGGTAAAGTATCAACAGATCGCATCAGAAAGTCGCTGAGTGTTGAGCATACCTACGAATACAACAAAACAAGTTTGCAAGAGTGCTTAGATGAGCTGCCAAAATTGTTAGACGAATTAGTTTTAAGGCTTAATAAACAGCAATTACAAAACCGTATTAATAAGCTGAGTGTTAAAGTGAAGTTTGCAAATTTTGTAGTGACCTCAGCCGATCAGGCATACCACGAGCTAAACACAGAAATATTTATTCAACTTCTTACTAAGGCCTATCAACGAGGGCTACAACAACCTGTAAGATTACTTGGCATAGGCGTTGGCATTAAAAGCGAGCCAGAACAAAACTTCCAACTGAGTATTCTCGATTAAGCTGTAAAGCCTGTAACCCCAAGTTGCCATTTATTGGCAAGTTGTATAATTAGCCCATCGCACCTTGCTGGTCTTCAATATTTAAATCGACGATAATGAGGGCTTATGTTTTCTAACAGGACTTTATTTATGGCATACCCTCAAGCGGTTAGTGCAAGCCTTGAATGCACATCTCATGATGCGCTTATTATTATTAGTGATGACTTTTCTCTATTACCAAATAACTCATTACGTGATGCTATTTTAGACCAAGCAAAAGTTGATTCTCGTATTGGTAAACAAGTTACTTTATTAGTGATTGAAAATAAACGCGTTGTACTTGCGCCAACGGGTCCGTTAAATAGAGATTACGACGACGTGCGTCGTTATTTTGATGCTGCTAAATTAGCAATTAACGAAGCAAAAGCGTCGGGTAGTGTTAACCCTGCATTATTTTTACCAAATTTAAATGGCGATAGCCGTTATCAGCATGCTTTAGAAGTTGCTTATTTAGGCGCTTGCCAAGCCTTATGGCAGCCATTAGAAGCGCGTGAATATCACGGTGAAAGTATTGAACCTATTACTCAAATTGGTTTAGTTGGCGCAAGCGAGCAAACAATCAAAGCTGTTAATGCAATTGCTGCAGGCCAATATGCCGCGCGTGACTTGTGTGGCACCGAACCTGAGCGTATGGCTCCACCACGTTTTGCTGATTACTGCGTTGATTTATTTAAAGGCTCAAGCATTGCAGTTGACGTAATTGATGATATTGCAGCTATTGATAAAAACTACCCAATGCTAAGCACTGTTGCTCGTGCATCGTATGCAGTTGAGCGCCATCACCCACGTGTTGTTAAGCTTGAATATGTACCAGAGGGCGAAATTACTCGTACACTTATGTTTGTAGGTAAGGGTCTTGTATACGATACAGGCGGTGCAGATTTAAAAGTAGGTGGTCATATGGCAGGCATGAGTCGCGATAAAGGTGGCGCAGCTTCTGTTGCGGGCTTTATGAAAGCCGTTGCGGATTATCAGCCTAAAGGCGTTAAAGTAGTATCGTACTTGGCTGTTGTTCGTAACTCTATTGGCTCGGATTGTTTTGTGCCAGATGAAATTATTACTAGCCGCGAAGGTATCCGTGTACGCATTGGTAATACCGATGCAGAAGGGCGCTTAGCAATGGGCGACCTGCTTAGCGAAATGAAAGATTTAGCTAAAGGCGAAATAAACCCAACGTTGTTTACTGTTGCTACATTAACGGGTCACGCGGCACGTGCAATGGGTCCTTACGGTGCGTATGTTGAAAACGGTCCAGCTCGTAGCGCTGGTGTTTCACGTCAAATAGCTGACCTTGGAGATTTGTGGGCCGATGGCGCAGAAGTATCGCGCTCTCGCCGTGAAGATTACGACTTTATTAAACCACGCACGCTAGCAGACGATGTACTCTCTAGTAATAATGCGGCATCTGCAGTTACTGCTCGTGGACATCAGTTCCCTATGGCGTTTATGGCTATTGTTGGTGGGCTTGATAAGCACGGTAACGACTCTGCACAACCTTTGCCTTATGTGCATATGGACATTGCAGGAAGCGGTGTTGAAGGCGGTGATTGGCAGCATGGCAAGCCAACGGCTGCATCAGTAACGAGCTTGTTTGCACGTTACTGTTTGTAAGCTAAAAACTTACATGCAATAAAAAAGCCCTGTTAATTCAGGGCTTTTTGCATTTTATGAGAACGGTATCGATTAATCTAATTTAAAACGATTAACTACGCTCGAAAGCTCTTGGCTACTTTGTTTAAGATTATCACTGGCATCGGTAAGCTGTTTAGTATTATTTAATGATTGCTCAGTTGATTGAGATAGCTCATTAATACGCAAATTAACCTCGTCGGCAGCTTGAGTTTGTTGCTCTGTGGCGCGAGCTATTTGGCTGTTCATTTCGGTAATAATTGAAACAAGTCGTTCTATTTCATTAAGTGAAGTATTGGCTGATGACGCCTGATCTACGGTAGAAACTGAAAGTGCTTGGCTTGATTTAACTGCTTCTACTGCTGCTTTTGCACCTTCTTGAAGTTTAGTGATCATGGTTTGAATTTCGTCGGTACTTTGCCCTGTACGACTGGCTAGTGTTCTTACTTCATCTGCAACAACAGCAAATCCTCGGCCATGCTCTCCTGCGCGAGCAGCCTCAATGGCAGCATTTAATGCCAGTAAGTTTGTTTGCTCCGAGATGCTTCTTATTACATCAAGTACAGAGCCTATATTATGGCTCTCGTTGGCTAAATCTTCTGTTACACGGCTGACTGTTTCTATGTTGCTTGAGAGTGTTTCTATTGCTGTAATTGTTTGCGCAACCACATTTTTACCCGTTGATGCGTTTTGTGCTGCATCCTTAGCTGCTTGCTCTGCGGCTTCGGCGTTACGGCTTACATCATGTATTTGGTGAGTCATTTGCTCCATGGCAGCTGCAACTTGGGTTGAGCTGTCGTTTTGAAGCTCAATAAACGAGTGGCTTGTTCTACTTGAATCATCAACTGTATGCGCATGCTCGCTTACATCGTTTGCACTTTGTGATACATGAACAAGAGACTCTCGCATTTTTAAAACAAATAAATTAAATGAGTGTGATAGTTCAGATATTTCATCGTTACCGGATTCATTTAATGTACGAGTTAAATCGCCTTCGCCTTGTGAAATGTCTTTCATCATATCGGCTGCTAAACGAGTAGGTATTAAAATGCTCTTGCCTATAAAGTAACTAAGTAAAATAACAGCAATAATCATAATTGTTGCACTGACGACTATAAGATTTCGTTGCTCGCTAAATGCTTCGTCAATTGAATCAAGATAAACACCTGAGCCAATAATCCATTGCCATTGATTAAAACCTTTAACAAATGCGATTTTTTCAACTGGTTTTTCTTTACCTGGTTTTGGCCATTTATAAGGAATAAATCCTTCGCCAGAGCGTTTAACTATATTAACCATATCAACAAACAATGCTTTGCCGTCAGGGTCTTTATTATTGGTTAAATCTTTTCCTTCAAGCGCAGGTTTTATAGGATGCATAACCATTTTTGGCTGGTAATTGTTAATCCAAAAGTAATTGGTTTTGTCGTAGCGCAGAGCTCTTATTGCATTAAGTGCTTGCGATTGAGCTTGTTGTTGAGTGAGAGTATTATTTTGCTCAAGGTCATAAAAGTGCTCGATTATACTGTACGCAGTTTCTACTACATTTTGTGTTTTAAGGTACTGCTCGTTTTTAAGAGAGCTATATTGGTGAGTTAGGCTGGCTACACTAAGCGCTATAAGCCCAAATACAACAATAGCTATGAGCAGCGAGAAACGTTGGAATATACTAAAACTACGTAGACTAGGCATACATTTATCCTCAAAAAGTGTGCGCTTTAGCGCATAGAATAAGCGTAGCTAAAAAAAGAGTTTAATCTAGGCTTAACGCCCATTAATGCAAAAAAAAGGCTGATTTATCAATCAGCCTTTAGTCTGTTATTACTTTACTTGCTTATTTAACATCAAAATGACGATTAAAGAAGTTTGTAATTGTTTGATGTAAGTGTGTTTGCACTTGTTTACCACGTAGGCTGTGCTTAGAGCCTGGGTAGGTCATCATTTCAAACTGTTTTTCGTTATCTTGCAGTTGTTTAAACAATTTAGTTGAATGAGTAAACAGCACGTTGTCGTCAGCCATTCCATGGTAAATCATTAATGGGCCTTTTAAGCCATCAGCATATGGAAATACTGCGCTGTCTTCATACCCTTTAGCATTCGTATCAGGGTGACCTAAATAACGCTCTGTGTAATGCGTATCGTATAGAGCCCAATCGGTTACAGGAGCACCCGATACGCCGGCTTGAAAGTAATCGCCTGCTTTAAACATAGTCATAAGTGCCATGTAGCCGCCGTAGCTGTGGCCATAAACACCGATGCGTTGTGGGTCTACGTAATCAAGTGTACGTAAAAACTCTACGCCTTTAATTTGATCGGCAACTTCAACCACGCCTAGGTTTTTATAAATAGCATCTTCAAACTTTTTACCACGGTTGTACGAACCACGGTTATCTAGTTGAAAAATTACGTAACCTTGTTGCGCCATGTACTGAAAGTACAAGTTTTTACTGCGCCAGCTATTCGTCACTCGTTGAGCATGCGGGCCGCCGTATACGTTAACAATAACAGGGTGCTTTTTGCCATCACTAATGTTGCTAGGCTTAAATAAACGGTAATGCATAACTTGGCCATCTTCGGCTTTAATTGTGCCGTATTCTGGTTTTGTTAAGTCGCTTAAATAAGGAGTAAGCGGATGGTTACTATCAAGCTTATTTTCTTCAAGCCATGTAATAAATTCGCCGTTTACTTTACGAAGCGCTGCTGAGTTTGGTTTATTATCAGACGAGCTATTATCGATAAAGGTTTTGCTGTCTTTTGCTAGCACAACATTATGGTACTGACCTTTTTCGGTGATACGTTTGGCATCGCCTTTTTTAAATAAAGGCGCGCTGTATAAATGGCTTTCAAGCGGTGTATCTTTTCGACCGGCAAAGTAAACAATGCCTTTTTTCTCATCAATACCTTTTAAGCTATCAACAGCCCAATCACCAGAGGTGATTTGACGAACAAGTTGACCGTTTGTGCGATACAGATATAAGTGTTTAAAACCGTCGCGCTCAGATGCCCATACAAAATGTTTTTTGTCTTTTAAAAACTCAAGATCAAAATGTAAGTTAATCCACGTTTCGCTGTTTTCGATTAATGCTACTTTTTGGACTTTAGTTTCGCTGTTATAAAAACGAAGCTCTAATTTATGTTGCGAGCGATTTTGCCATTGGTAAGACAGTGTATTGCCGTCTTTTAGCCACTTAGCACGCGCGATATAAATGTCTTCATCTTTACCTAAATCAATCCAATCTACTTTTTGATCATTTAGCTTAACCACACCGAGTTGAATTTTTACGTTATCAGTACCTGTAAACGGGTAGCGTTGGTTAAATAATTTAACTTCATCAGCGTAAATTTCGTTACGGATAGCTTCTTTTACTGGAGTTTCGTCAACGCGGGTATAAGCAATTTTAGTTTCATCACCTGACCACCAGTAACCCGTCATGCGGCTCATTTCTTCTTGAGCTACAAATTCGGCCATGCCGTTTTTAATTACGCCGCCGCCATCTTTACTAAGCTGAATTTCTTTACCTGATTCAAGCTCTAAAGCGAATAGGTTTTGCTCTCGAATAAACGATACGTAGTTACCTTTAGGTGAAAAGCGTGCATCGGTTTCAAATGTTTCAGTGTCGGTTAGTTTTTTACTTTTAGCAGAGGCTAAATCGTAATAGTAAAGGTCGCCGTTAAGTGGGAATAAAAGTGCTTTACCGTCTTTAGACCATTTGTATTCTAATATGCCTTTACCAAAAATACGTTGGCGTTCGCGGCGTGCTTTTTCTTCATCAGATAGGTTTTCTGGGCCTGAAAATAACTTTGCCGAATCAACTAGCACACGGTTGGTGTTATCTTTTAGATTGTATTCCCATAAATCGTAACGGTTGTAGTCATCGCTTTTGCCTTGTAAATAAGTTACACGGCTGCCGTCAGGCGAAAATTTAAGTTGTACAGGTGATTTACCTGAAAGGCTCGGATCGTCAAAAATACGCTCCAACGATAAAGGTTTTGCTTGAACACTAATAGCGCCAACCATTAATGGAAGGGCTAGTGAGAGGTGTTTTATTTTTTTTAGCACAAGGTTGCCTTAGCTTATTATAAATATTGCTTTGATGGTAAAGCCAAGCGTGTGCAACTGCAACTAAATGCTATAAAGTGGCGATTATTAAAGACAAAGTAGGACATAACAATGACTAACCCTGAATTTAAACTAGCGCCAGAACTTAAACGCGACTGTATAGAGCTTGCCGATTGGCCACTGTGTAAAGTACTTTTATTGAACGACAGCCAATATCCGTGGTTTGTATTAGTGCCTAGGCAGGCTAACTTAAAAGAGATAATTGATTTATCTGAGGATGATCAAATTGTGTATTTAAAAGAGTCAGCCAAGCTAAGTAAATTATTAATGGATGTGTTTAGCCCTGATAAGTTAAACATAGCGGCTTTGGGTAATATGGTGCCGCAATTACATATTCACCATATTGCACGCTTTACTACTGATGCTGCATGGCCTGCGCCAATTTGGGGTAAGTATCCAGTTGTGCCGTATTCAGATGTACAAATTACAGCGTTAAAAAAAGCGCTGCAGTTTTAAGCTGCAACGCTTTTTTAGGGTTTAGTTAAGTTTAACTAAAACTACTTAAGCCCTAGTACTTCTTTACCCTGTTTAAACGTTACATCTACAGGGATATTTGCTTTACTTAGTTTTTCTAAGTCTTCAGCAAGTTCTTCTTTTATATCGCCATGCGTTGCAATTAGTTGATCTACTTTTTCGTAATCGCCATCACCTTGTAAGGTTAAAATTAAGCGAGAAAGCTTGGCCATTGCAATGCTCATTTTTTCCATATTAACGCGGTACAGGCCTTCTTCATTTTTAGAAAAAGCGCCTTCTTGAGCAAAAAAGTTAAAGCGAATCATATTTGCTTTACCATGCGCACTTGATGCTCCAAAACGAACTGAGCGGAATATACCCGCCATGAAGGTCGTGTAATAATCTTCAATAGTTCCTTCTGTAATTTCGCCCTTTTTAAGTAATTGCTCAATCATGTACAAACCTAAAATATCGGCTTTACCTTCTTCAAGCGCACTCGCGTGCTCTTGTAATGATTGACGAACAGTACCTTTACCAGTAATTGTATTTTTAATACCTAAACCATGCGCTACTTCATGGAACATCGTATTGGCAAAAAAGGCATCAAAAGTAATGTGTTTACGCTGCTCAGGTACAATTAACTGCTCTGAAATTGGCACTAAAATTTTATCAAACTTAGCGCGCATCGCATTTTTAAGTTGCAGGCGACGAGTCCCTTTTTCTAGCTGTACTTGCTCATCGTTTGGTAAGTTAATTGCAATTGTTTTACTCCCCGCGTTTGAATGCCCAGCGTAGTAAACAACATCATATGCATTTAGGTCGGCGTCAGAGCCTGGTACTTCTTGTTTGTACTTAGCATCAACGGGTAAGCCTTTTTGAAGCTCCGGTAAAAATGCGGCAAACTTAGCTAAGCGTTCGCTCCATTTTAAATCTTTAATAAGTACGTAAGATTCATAAGCTGCGCGGTAACCAAATAATTGATCTTCATAAGTTTCAATTGGACCAATAACCACATCTACCGGGTTATTTTTCATGTCCATCCAAGCAAAGTCAGATACTTGGAAGTCATCCTTTTGTAGAGCATCAGCACGCAAGTTTAGATAGTTAGCAAACTCTTTATCGTCAGCAAGTTTACTTGCTTGACGTAAAAGGTCAGCGGCTTTTGCAAGCTCATTAGCGTATTCTTTTGAATATGGCACGCTGTAAAGCTTACCTTGCTCATCACGCTTAATTACAGAGTAAAGGCCTGTTTTGTCCTCAACATCTGCATTGTTTAACTCTTCTTTGGTTATATCGGCAGGGTAAAACTGTGCGCCAAGAGGTTTTTCTTTATAGCTGGATAAAAACGCTTCATCGCCATTTAAACGATCCCATGGACCGTAGTTAATATCGGCAAATTTACGTACTTTGTCGTCGTTTAGTTTTGCTAAAAAAGCGTCTTTATTTTCGCCAAAAGATTGTTTCCAAAATAACTCGTCCATTATTTTTGAAGCATCAATAAGCTTTGCAACCATTGCTCGTTGGTTATCGCTTAAGTGCGATAAATCACTTTGTAAGCTAAAGTCGGTGTAAATATCTAAACGTTGGTTATTTGCATTAATAAGCTCAGGGCCTGATTGTGCACTGCTTTTTTGAGCAAGCTCTGTGGCTGTGTTGTCGGTAGAAGACGGCGCTTGTTCAGAACATGCGCTAAGAAAAACAACACCAGAGAGCATAATTGCTTGGCTAATTTTATTTAAGATCATTATATTGCCTGTTAAAAAGTAAGTTTAATAATTTGTACTGCTTTAGTTAAAATATTAAGTATGTACAAACGCTTCCTTATTGTGAGTGCATTAAAGCAAAACTAAATAGTAAATAGCAAGTATTTGGCGTTGTAAGGCAAGCATGAGCGATAAAGCATTATAAATAAAAATAAACTTCTATAATTTTCTTAACTTTATCGGTAAGTTAGACAATACTAATTATATTACTAATACGAAAATTAACTGCCTGAGTTTGCAGTTACTTTACAGGCTGAACACAAAAGGACGGCAGCTTTATGTCTACAGAAAACGCTTTATTAACGATTCTAGTCGATAGAATAAATAACGATACGTTGGTTTTACCAACGCTACCTGAAGTAGCGATTAAGGTTCGCCAAGCTGCAGATAACCCTGATGTGAATTTAATGCAAATGTCAGATGTAATCTCACAAGACCCAGCGCTTTCAGCTCGTATGATAAAAGTAGCTAATAGTGCGATTATGGGACGTTCTGTAAAAGTATCTAATTTACAACAAGCAGTGACTCGCATTGGGTTGCGCCAAATTAAAAATATTGCAACGGCTATGGCTATGGAGCAATTATTTGTATCAAACAATGAGCTAATTAAAGGCTACATGGGCAAGGCTTGGCAAAAAACATTAACCGTTGCTAGCCATTCAATAACACTCATGGAGTTTTACTTAAAAAACAATAAACACACTTCATTAAATCGTGATTCAATTACATTAGCTGCGCTTGTTTATAATATTGGTGTATTACCAATTTTAACAGAAGCTGAGCGCCACCCTGAAGTGTTTGCCAACCCAAGCTTTTTAGCGCACGCAATTCAAAAGCTGAGTGGGAAAATTGGCTCGTCGATTATGCAAGCGTGGGAATTTCCTAAAGAGTTTGTTGATGTAGCTCTAAGCTGGGCAGATCCAAGTTACAAACCTGATAAAGTTAGTTACGTAGACTTTATTCGAGTAGGCGCTATTTTAGAGGGAACATTACAGGTTTCTGATAAGTCAGCAGCGCTGCAAACGTACATAGATAAAGGTGTAATACCGTCTATGCAATTATTCACAAGTGATGAATACAACGATATGCTAAAAGATGTGAAAAACATGTTTAGCTAAAAGTGCCTTCCTACACAACCAAAAAGGGTTAACTTGCGTTAACCCTTTTTTAGTTTTATTTTTCGGTGGTATTTTCTGTTTTAGTTTTTTCGTACCGTTTTATTCCTGCTACCCATGTTTGCAGCACGTTTGTTTTGTATATCTCGTCAACAGGCACTTTAAAGTAGTCTTTATCAATTAAAATAAAGTCGGCCCATTTACCTTTTTCTAAACTACCCACCTTAAATTCTTGATGAGCTGCATAGGCGCCACCAAGAGTAAATGCACGTAATGCATCTTCGCGGCTTAGTACTTCACTTGCGCGCCAGCCGTTTTCCGGTAGTTTGTTATGATCCATGCGTGTAATGGCTGAATACAAACCATCAAATGGATTTGCAAGCTCTACAGGGTAATCAGAGCCTGCCGCAACCACCGAACCTTGCTGTAAAAATGTTTGCCAAGCATAGGCACCGCTTAATTGTTTTTCAGTTAAGCGTTGCTCTGCCATATGCATATCAGAAGTGGCATGTACTGGCTGCATTGAAGGGATTATTTTTAACGCTTTAAAGCGAGGGATATCCTCAGGCGTTACAATTTGTGCGTGCTCTATTCGGTTACGTAGTAATATACCGCCCGTTTTTTTAAACACATTTTGATAAGCATCAAGTACTACTTTATTTGCTTTATCGCCAATTGCGTGGGTATTTGCGCTAAAGCCGCTTTTAAAGCTTTGTGTAAAGAGTGCTTCGAGTTTTTCTTGTGTTTCAAGCATTAAACCATGGTGACCAGGTCTGTCTGCGTATTCTTCAATCAGAGCGGCTCCGCGAGAGCCAAGTGCGCCATCGGCGTAAACTTTAACACTGCGAATTTCCATAAAGTCATTTTTGTCGTGGTATCGGCCTGCCTTTAACATTGTATCTAAATCAGGGCTTGCACCACTTAACATTGCCACAATGCGTAGCGGTAAATTACCAAGGTCGCCGCGCTCTTTGTAAACCTCCCATGTGGCTTTATCAATACCTGCATCGTGAGTAGAGGTAATGCCTAAACTTAATAAATGCTTACCTGCTGCATCTAGTGAGTCACTTATATCTTGCTTTGAAGGGGCTGGCATATGCTGGGTAATTAGCGATTCTGCTTTATCTACAAAAATACCTGTAGGATTGCCAAATTCGTCTTTAATTATTTCACCGCCTTCAGGCGCTTTTGTTTGGGCGGTAATCCCAGCAAGTTCGAGCGCTTTTGAATTAACCCAAATGGCGTGACTATCAACCCGCGAAAGAACCACAGGTTGATCGCTCACTACTTTGTCTAAATCTTTAGCTGTAGGAAAGCGTGTATCAGCCCAAAGCTCTTGGTTCCAACCTCGCCCAATAATCCAACCTTGTTTGTTATCGGCAAATACTTTTAGTTTATTTGTTACTTCATCAACCGATATTGCGCCGCGTACGTCAAGTTGCGATAAATTATCTCCAAGGCCAATAACGTGCCCATGAGCATCAATTAAGCCAGGTAATAAGGTATTACCGTGCGCGTCAATTAGCTTGGCATCTGGGTAGCTATCTTTAAGTGTTTCGCTACCGAGCTTAACTACCTTGCCATTTTTAATAACGAGGGTAGAAAACTGCTGTACTTCACCTTTGTATAAAGGGGTATAACCATTGGCGTTATAAATTACTTTTGTTTGTGCGAGAGTGTAACTAGAACTAGCGCAAAGGCTGGCTAGTATGAGTGGTTTGATTATTTTTTTGAGTGGCATAGTTACTTAATTTTTATTGTTAATTTACTTACATTAACAAACTTGATTTTATAATACCAATGAATTGATAGACCTCATTTTAAGGCTTTTCTCTATATTAACTGTTTACAAAATAGGTAATTGATGTGATTATTTAGTATGTAAAATAATCAATAAAGCATAAGGAAACGCTATGAAAGCCCTCTATTTATTACTCCCCTTGAGCATGATACTGACAGCCTGTAGCTCAACGTCTGATAAACAAGTAAGCGATGAAATGCTGAGTATTATTGATTTATCGAGTCCTGAACTGCGAAGTAAGGCAGGTGAGTATTGGGATGTTGTTAAAAGAGTAGAGCCGCGATATCCGATAGAAGCTGCAAAAAGAAGTATTTCAGGTTGTGTTGAGCTTGCTACGTTAATTAATTCACAAGGTGAAGCCCAAGGGTATAAGGTTATCTCGTCTTACCCTGAGGGTGTGTTTGATAATAATGCGGCAGCTGCTGTGGGTTTATGGCGCTGGAAAGCGACAACTGAAAATATGAGTAAGCAATCTATTCTAACTTATCTCAAAATGGATTTTATGGTGAGCCCAAAACCTACTGATGCAGAGTATTTGGCGCATTGTTCTAAAGATAAAGCCTGAACGTAATTAATAAATATAATAAGCTAGGTGTTTTTTTACCTAGCTATAAAACTACTTACTTGCATATAAGCCATATTCATTTAATGCTAACTTACCGTCTTTATCACTGTCGTAGCTTGAAAACCGTGACCACAAAGCCGGGTCTATAGCGGTTTCTGAACGTGATAAAAAACCGTCTTTATTTCTGTCTAGCTTTTTAAATTGCTTTGCAATGTCGTTACTTGCAGCAAAACTAAATGCGCTAAAAATACTAAACGCCAGCAGCGTTATATAGCTAATACTTTTCATACAAATCACTTAGTAAAGGTTGTTAGTTAGATAACTTTTAAATTCGACTAGCGAAATTTGGTTATCTTGGTTTTTGTCCCATTTTACAAAGGTGTTTAAAAGTTGTGGTTGGGGATCAAGTTCATCGTGTGTTAAATAGCCACTTTTGTCGCTATCTAGGTGATCAAAGCGTTGCTTTACATCAAGTGCCGCGGCATCAAAACTTAATAGCATTAAAATGCTTATAACAAGGGAAAGTATCTTCATGGTCTTCCTTCCAAAAGATGTATTAAAAGTTCGTGGCTAAAATAAAGTAAAAAGGAAAAAAGCACTTGCCGTAATTTAACTCCCAACATTAAATCCTTTTACACACTCCCTCAGGGATTATGGCAAATGCTTTTAAATTCAGTTTACTTGTAACAAGCTTAAGTAAAGCTTAATCAGTAATTACTCATTAAGGCTTAAAGCTTTCAAATTCTTTTTTTGAGACTTTTTCATCACCGTCTTCATCTAAGTCGGCAAATTGTCTCATTACTTCTTTGTCTTCCTTTGCTTCTACAATTGATATTTGTCCATCCATATCTTTATCTAAATGGGCAAAGCGCACGTTTGTTGGCGATGCAATTACGGTGGCACTAATTGCTAAAAACATTAATGAAAAAGCGGCTATAAGTTGTTTCATAATCACGTTCCTTATTAAATGAGTTTATTGAATAAATTTTTTGAATTCATCTAGCGACAATTGCCCATCTTGATTAGTATCAATTTGTAAAAAATTTTCGTGTAGAACGGCATCTTCACCTGCTTCGGCTTCACTTAATGTGCCGTTACTGTCTTTATCAAGCTCGTTAAAAGTCGCGTGAACGTCCATTGCGTGTGCGTTAGCGCCTAAAAAGCCTAAAGCCAGTAATGATGAAATTACTAAAATGCGTTTGTTCATAATTATTTCCTTATTGATTAAAGTTATTACTCCTACTACAAAAATGATGCCAAAAATAATTATTGTTAATTTTCAAGTATTTATATTTTCAACTTAAAGGGGGTGAGAAGTTTTTACGGGATTTATTGTAATTTTTGTGTGCCTTTTGCAACACTATGTAGTGAGATTAAAGGTAGGGTTTAAAAATCAATGGTTTACGTTGTCTCTATTTGGCGACACATTGTTTTTGTAGCGCTGGCTGTTAATCGTATTAAATATAATTGCTGGTTCAGCTAGTGTATAAGGTAAGCACTTAATAATAGAACGCTTAACTTAAAAGGACTAAACTAAATGCCAGCAACCATAGCTAAAAAATACCATGCAATGCTTAACTGGCGGCCTAATTTAATTGGGCAATTTGCAATGAGTATGCTGCTTTCGTTACTCCCGCTTTCTATAGTGGTGATTGTATTTTTAAATGCGCTTAACAAGCAATTAGCAGTGACTCAAAGTATCGTGAGTAACAACTACCAAGTTACCAAATCGTTTAATACTCTAAAACAAGAACTCAACAGCCTTGAGCGCGCCACTAGGCAAAACTGGGTATTAAAAAGCGAATCGTTAGATAAGCTCATTGTCGATAAATGGCAATCATCCCTGCAAAGTATTGATGAACTTAAATTTGTTAACACGGATAAAGATTACACCCACCAATGGCAACGCTTATATGTCACCTTACAAACAGCGCATGTAGAGCTTGTTGAGCAAAAACAACAGCAAGCGGAGCTATTTGTGCCAGTGAGCGATTTAGTTGCTGAGCTTACTTTATGGTTACGTGATAAAAATGAAGCGCAAATTACCAATAACCAAAATGAGCTTACAAGCCTACAAACTTCATTTATAAACTGGCTGGTGGCACTTATTCCGCTTACTTTAATTGTTGGTGGTGGTTTTTTATGGCGTATAAGTGGGCGACTAAAAGGGTTAACTACGGTTATTGATAAGCTAGGGCAGGGGCATTGGCAGCAAAAAATATCTGTGAAAGGCTCCGCTGAGCTAGTTGAGCTAGGAGAAAAACTCCAATGGGTGCAAGAGCAACTTCACATGCTTGAGCAGCAAAAAGATACCTTTTTACGCCATGTTACCCATGAGCTGAAAACGCCGCTTGCTTCAATGGTCGAAGGCACTGATTTACTAACTGATGAAATAGTAGGCCCAATTACTGCTGAGCAAAAAGCAGTGCTTGAGCTTATTAGCCAATCTATGGTGCGCCTTCGTACAATGATTGACAGCCTGCTGAGTTATAATGCGATTCGCACCAGTAAAGACAGCCTAAGCGAAGTTGAGTTTAGCTATCTTATTAATAAAATTAATAGCCATTTTGAACATCGCTTAAGTGCGCGTCAGCAAGCTCTGCAATGGCAAAATAACTTACCTAATAAACAGCTTGCTTTACCTAGTGAGCTTATTGAGATGATTTTAATTCAGCTTATTTCAAATGGCTTAAAATTTTCACAAGATAAGCAAAGCGTTACTATTAATTTAGCACTTGAGCAAAACCAACTTTGCATTGGTGTGCTTGATAAAGGGTGCGGTATTAAAGAGCAAGAAAAAACTCAAATTTTCAGCGCATTTTATCAAGGTAAACACAGTAAAAATGTTACGCTGCAAGGCAGTGGGCTTGGCTTAACTATTGTGAAAGAATCTGTTGAACAGCTAAGAGGTACACTTACTGTTGAGCATAACGAGCCGCATGGTTGCCGGTTTTCAATTAAAATTCCCATAACAAAAAATCTAGGAGTTAATTAACATGCGCTTGCGTTTAATCGCTATTTTATGTGTGCTCAGTAGTAGCATGGTTATATCAGGTTGTGAAATTAATAATGGGCAAGAAGAGCGTGTGTCAATTACACCTGCACCTGTGGTCGATACCAAAATAACGAACGACAAAAACAGTAAACCTAGTCCAAAACCCAGACCAAAAATTGAACCAAGCTATCCGCCTGCAGAGCAAGTTATTGCATGGCACGCTAATCAGTGTGGCGGATTTAAATTGGTGCCAAAAAAAGATATTTTTACAGGTGAAAACGATCTTAAACGTTTTTTTAAATTTATGTGCTTAAACATAAATGATGATCCAAATACGGTAATGACTAAGTTGCTAAAACTCGATTTAGCTTACTTTTGGCCAGATGATATAAAGCAATATTTATGGCTTCAAAAGCAGCAAGTGACTATGCAAATAAATGCCAAAAAAGAGCAGCAAGCACTTAACAATAAAATGCAAGAAACCCTCTCATCGTTAGCAACTATTGAGCAGCAGCTTTTACTACGAGAAGAAACTAAGGAGCAGTAACTATGGCAGCAACTAAAGTGCAAGGTGCAAAAGTATTACTCGTTGACGACGACGCTAGCTTATTAAAACTGCTCGCTATTCGTATCGAATCAAAAGGATACGAAGTAACGACCTGTGAAAGCGGCTTAACCGCATTACAAATACTTAAAAGCCAAGTGTTTGACGCCGTAATAACCGACCTACGTATGGATGAAATGGATGGCATGGCACTGCATCGTCAGCTGCAAAGCCGCTACCCTGCATTACCTGTCATTATGATGACAGCGCATGGCTCAATTCCTGATGCCGTAGAGGCAACTAAGCAGGGCATTTTTGCATTTATAACTAAACCTGTAGATAAAGATGAGCTATTTGACAGCCTTGCTAAAGCGATAGAAATACATGGTGTTAATGCAGATGAAGCAGCACCTAAAAGTAATATAGTTACGCGCAGTGGTGCAATGCTGCACTTGTTAGAGCAAGTAAAACTACTTGGGCCAACGCAAGTTAATGTATTGATTTCGGGGGCTAGTGGTACAGGTAAAGAGCTACTCGCACAAGCGATTCATCAGCATAGTCATGTAAGCGGTGGCCCTTTCGTTGCAATTAACTGCGGCGCTGTACCAGGGGAGCTTTTAGAGTCTGAATTATTTGGTCATAAAAAAGGCTCTTTTACGGGCGCAATTAAAGATCACCAAGGCTTGTTTCAACAAGCTGAGGGCGGCACGCTATTTTTAGACGAGATAGGCGATATGCCACTTAACTTGCAGGTTAAGTTACTGCGCGTATTACAAGAAAAAACAATTCGCCCCGTAGGCTTTCAAGAAGAAATAGCGATTGATGTACGTATTGTATCGGCAACACATAAAAATCTTCCTGAAGCTATTTTAAACCAGCAATTTAGAGAAGATTTATACTATCGCTTAAACGTAGTTAATTTAAAATTACCGCCACTGTGTGAGCGCCGCGAAGATATAAGCTTATTAGCACAGCACTTTAGTGCAAGCATTGCTAAGCGCATGAAGCAAACTGAAAAACACTTTGCCAGCGATGCTATGCATGCGCTTGTGCGTTACGACTGGCCAGGTAATATCCGCCAATTACAAAACGTAGTAGAGCAGGTTGTAGCATTAACGCCAAGCGATGTTATTTCAGAGCACTTAGTGTTAGCTGCGCTAAATAGTAATGAAACAAACGTAGAACCATTATCACTAAACGACGCTAAAAAAGAGTTTGAGCGCGACTATGTGATTAACACTTTAAAAATGGCAGGTGGTAACGTAGCCGAAGGCGCTAAGCTTGCCAAGCGCAATCGCTCAGATTTTTATAAGTTGATTAAAAAGCATAATATTGATGTTGATAATTTAGGTTAAGGAAAAGCATGCAGTTATTTATGGTGTATTTAGGTGGCCGGATTCAAGGTTGCCACATTGAAATGCATGATATTCGTTTTGTTGTAGGGCAAAACATTGAGCAAACTTATTCAAAGTTAAAAAGCCAATGGGTAGGCGACAGAAGTAGTGTTCACATGGATAGCTACATGGCAATTAATCATATAGATGGTTTTAAAATAGAAGTAGTCGATAGCTATGTGGAGCAAAATAAACAACTCTATTTTGTAAATTTAGGCGCTTACAGAAGTGATTCTATGGCTGAGCAACACGACTTTGCACTGTATGTTGCAAGCAGTAGCCATGAAGCTAAAGAGCGAGCTAAAAACGATTTGCTAGCAGGGCTTAGCCATATTCATAAAGATGATTTACATGACGTAGACGATTGCTTTGCGATTGATTTACTCGACAGCCAGCTAAACATTAAGCTCACGCCCAGCGGTATATCGCAGCCTATAAAGCCAGACTGGTTTGGCTATCACATACTTTAAATTATAATAAGTAGCTAAAACTAAGCAGGATTAAGAGTCCTGCTCGTTTTGTTCATCCTTTTCGCTTTTAGCCGCCATTTTAAACGCCACAATAACCAATCCAAACATAGCAAACGGCAGTGCTGCTAACATGTATTCAACCACATTACTGTCTTGAAAATTTGCTTGTAGTAAAAAGTGACCCGCCACACACATTAAAATAACCACTAATAAAATGGGTAGTAACATAAGTTCTTTTTTTGATGAATGGTTTTTCATTAATTGTGAGGCTATAGCTGAAAAGAATGCGCCATTGTAATGAGCTTACTTAAGCTTGGCAAACACCGCAGAATTTTTTAATTAATGTTATGATTAGTATCAAACAATTTTATTAATGTTTATGGGAATAAAGTGAAAAGTAACTTAAAAAAAGTTTACCTCGTTGGTGGTGCAGTGCGCGACAAACTGCTAAATATAAAATCAAAAGATAACGACTATGTAGTGATTGGTGAAACGCCAGACACAATGCAGTCGCTCGGTTTTGTACCAATAGGTAGCGACTTTCCGGTTTACTTGCACCCAAAAACAAAAGAAGAATATGCACTTGGGCGCACAGAGCGTAAAAGCGGCAAAGGCTATACTGGCTTTGTGGTTGATGCCAGCCCAACAGTGACGCTAGAAGAAGATTTAGCAAGGCGTGATTTAACCATAAATTCAATGGCGCTTGATGAACACGGTAATATTATTGACCCGTTTAATGGCCAAACTGACTTACAAAATAAAACACTGCGCCACACCACTGAGGCATTTGTAGAAGACCCTGTTCGAGTACTGCGTATTGCCCGTTTTTTAGCGCGCTATGGCAGTGATTGGCGTATTCACCCAAGTACGTATGCATTAATGCGCGAGCTTAAAAATAAAGGTGAGCTAAATCATTTAGTACCTGAGCGCGTGTGGCTTGAAACCGAAAAAGCACTGGGTGAAAAGCACCCTGAGCTTTATTTTGAAGCATTGCAAGGTTTGGGGGTTTTTCCAGAGCTTGAGCGCATGGTTAATGTACCGCAACCAGCAAACCATCATCCTGAAGGGGATGTATTTGTGCATACTATGCTGGTACTTAGGCGTGCAGCGGATTTGAATTTTAACTTGGAAACTCGTTTTGCTGCACTAACCCATGATTTTGGAAAAGCGCTTAGTTTTAAAAAATATGGAAACCTACGTGGACACGAACGCGAAGGTGTTGCAGTTATTGAGGCGTTTTGTGAGCGCTTAAAAGTGCCTAACCGTTTTCGCGATGTTGGCGTACTCACCAGTGATAATCATACCCTTTGCCACACGATTGATCAGTTAAGGCCGCAAACCATTCACAAGCTAATAGTGACTAACTTAAATGCGTTGGTACACCCAGAACGTTTTATAGCGTTTACCCAAGCATGCCAATGCGATGCACAAGGGCGTGGTGAAACACTTGTTGATAAGCCATACCCGCAAGCAGCTAAGCTGCGAGCAATTCATACTGAACTGCAAAAAATGGATAAGAAACTGGTAGTGCAAAATGCACTTAAAAATGGCAAAAAAGGCCCTGAAATAGGCGAAGAAGTAAAACTTGCAGAAATAAACTGCATTAAAGCATTTTTAGAACATGAGAAGTCCCAAGCGTAATAAAATTAGACTAAGTAGTGCGATACGCCTTGGTTTTTAGTCGCGTCGTGCTTTCTTAGCTCTTTGTAGTTTGTACTTTTTGGTTTTACATTTTCAGACTCAGGTTTTTTAGAGGGCCTGTATAAGTCAAAAATAAAGTCTAGTTCTTCACGCTCTAGTGATGGTTTCATGAGTATTCCTTCAATTTAATACTTTAATATGATGTAGGGTATGGTCATTCGACTGAATTAAAAGTGAATAGTTACATTTGAAGTTGTACTAAATTGTAACCGGCAGGTTTTGAGGGATGAGAGGGGTTTATTTGTTAATTTATATGGAGTTAAGGTAAATTAAAATAACTCTTTTTAACTAAAAATATACAGCTGAATTTAATTTATTACGTACTTACTATTTGCATATAATGCTGTGGCTATAAATATAACGGTACGAATATAACGGTATAAATACAGCCTTAACCATTAACTAACGGCAGTGTTACGGTAAACACTACACCATCACCTTGTTCGTTGTTTTGCGCTGTTACACTGCCTTTATGGTAGTCGCACACCAGCCTTACAATATAAAGACCTAACCCCAAATGTGGCTGTTGCTGCATTTGCTGGCTACGTACCGACACCATAGAGTCAAAAATATGCTCAGTTAATCCTTCGGGTAACGCGGGGCCTGTATTACGCACTGTTAATGTTGCTTTATTTTCGCTCTGCTTAAGGCCTACATTAATAGCCGTATTGGCTTCACTAAACTCCAGCGCGTTATTAATAAGTTTATCAAGCAGCTGAGCTATAAACTCCGGTGCACCTTGCATAGGTAATTTGTTTTGGCATACATCAAGCGTAAATAACTGGTTTGGGTAAGTAAGCTGATAGCCTTGCATGCAACCATTTATTACTTTTTGTAAATCAAAAGGCTCAGGCTCGTTGCTTTGAATACTCTGTTCAAGGCGAGTGGCTTCGCTCATGGTAGTTATTATTTTACCTAAGCGTTCAACGCCTTCGCTGGCGCGGTCGAGGTATTTTTGACTCAGCTCGTTCTGTGGCAAGCTTTGTAAGTTTTCGAGTGATGAGCGCACTACGGCAACCGGCGTGCGCAGTTCATGCGACAACCGCGACGACATATTTTCTAAGTAATCGGTATAGCCGCCAAGTCGGCTTACAATGTTTGAAAAACTACGAGACAGATCGCCAATTTCATCGTTAGCATCGCTGTAATTAATACTGCCGGTAACACGCCCTTGTGCATCAATTGCTTGTTCAGCTGTATCGCGCAGCCGCCTAATTCGGTTCGATATACGTGAGGCAAAAAAGAATAAAGTCACAGTACCAATTAGCATCACAGCTAAAATAACGTTAAACAGTTTTTCGAGTGACTTATTACGCAGCGTACGTACGCCGTTTGTGGTTTCCTCTGCTATTACTGCGCCAATTACTTGGTCTTGGATCCAAATAGGGTAAGCGGCCGATAAAATAACGGCTTTGCTGTCGGGGGTTAAGCGCCAAGACGATGCTGGTTGTCCTTTTAATGCTTTCGCTAAATGTGTGCCCTGCATAGAAGCTACATCGTGCAGGGTATCTAAAAACTCATTTTCGGGACGCGTTAAAATTTTATAGTAAATTGGGTGTAAGTAATTTTGCTCAAAGCGCTGCCACCAAGTTTCAGGTGCTTGGTTAGCAAGTCCATCAGCCCAAACGCCATCTGCATTTTGAATAGTACCCGACTGCGCAAGTACGCGATGATGGTTATCGACCACCCAAATGCGGCTACCACTGTGGCCCATGCCTTTTAAAATACGGCTAATTTCTGGAGAAGGGACTAATACAGAGCCTAAATCGTTTGGGTTATTTAAGTTTGAGGTCGACATTATTTTAGGCTCTAACAATGCCTCTTTACTATCAATGTCAACAATGGCAAAGCCAAGTTTGTTGCCCAGCATGTTAATAGGAAAGCGCAGCTCTACGTTATATCCTGATTTGGTACTTTCAAAATAGCCCTGAATTTTTGTAAAAGGGGCTTTGGTATTTGCATCAAACGCATTAACCCAACCATCTTGGCGCGGCGCAATAATGTAAGTATTAAACTGACCGTCTGGCGTTTTTAGGCCAATTTGTAAATAATCGTTATTGGTAATACTTAAGCTATTTTTAGCGCGATAAATAAGGGTATTGTCGGTGACTTTAAATACGGCGTATAAGTAGTTATCAAATTTTCCCACCATATGATCAAACGATAAGTCACTGGCTTGATGTTTGTTATCTGTTTTTTGTAAGTAGCGTTTGTCGTAATGCCAAAATAACAGCTGGTAGCTGCCCCAATCGTTAAGTTTACCGTCGAGCTGAATAGGGTTTTTAAGATTATAAGCGTATAAATCGCGGCCTTTTACTACTTGGTCTAAAAAGTTGGTTTGCTCGTCAAATAATGCGGGGCGCTCATGTAATGCGGTAGCAAGTGCTCGAGTGGTGCCTACGAGAGTTTTTTCTTGGCCTTGGCGTAAAAACTTTTCCATTTCCCATACGTACTCGTAGCCAAGCCACGGTAGCAAAAACAAAAAACATGAAAGTAATATAAATTTACTGCGCAGACCAAATCGTAGCATTAGTGTTGTTCCCACCGATAGCCCATGCCATACACTGTATCTATGCAATCAAAGGAGCTGTCGAGTGCTATAAACTTTTTACGAATACGTTTTACGTGTGAAGTAATGGTGCTGTCGTCTACATAAATTTTTGCATCGCTCATTAATTCGTTACGGCTTTTAACATGGCCTGGTCGCTGGGCGAGTGAATGCAGCATCCAAAATTCGGTTACGGTTAAATCAACTAATTGTTGTTGCCAAAAAACCTGCATACGTTGCGTGTCGAGTGTTAACTGCCCGCGTGTTATGAGTGCATTTGCATCAGCGGGTTGTTCAAGTGCTTCCATTCGGCGAAATAGCGCACCAATACGTGCAGCCAAGTGAGCCAAGCTTATGTCTTTTGTATGGATAATAAACCCATAAATTAATTAATACTTTAACCAAGTTCGGGTAATGTGAGGCCCAAGCTTTGGCTGC